>NZ_JBSVWN010000039.1:0-58882 GCF_054071325.1 Pseudomonas sp. SDO5215_S409
ATGTCCTTATACAGCCGAATCGAAGCCTCAAGCCTATCATTTTTCGCATTGCACATACCCTCGACGAACAGCAGGTCATTACCGCCAGGTTAGATCGCATCAACCTATGGCCAGGCGCTACAGCTCAATGCGCTCCACCTTACCCACCAGCAACACATAAGACAGCGCGCCGATCAGCGCGAGCACGGCGATGTAGGTGATGGCCGGTGCAAACGAATCGCCACTGGCCAGAAAGCCGATGACGAGGGGCGTGGTGATCGCCGATAAATTGCCGATGAAATTGAACACCCCGCCGGTCAGCCCCAACAGCCGGGCGGGCGCCAGGGTGGACACCAGGGACCAGGTGATCGACGCCAGCCCGTTGCCAAAAAACGCCAGCGCCATAAACGCGATCACCAGCGGGGTGGACTCGACGAAGTTGGCGCCGATGATCGCCGTGGAAATCAACAACCCGCCAATGATCGGCAATTTGCGCGCAAACCCCACCGACGCACCCCGGCGAATCAGCCAGTCGGAAAACAGCCCCGAACACAGCACGCCCACAAAGGCGGCGAGAAACGGCAGTGACGCCAGCAGGCCGGATTTGATGAAGTCCATGCCGCGATAATTCACCAGGTAGGTGGGAAACCACGTCAAGAAAAACCACAGCGTGGAGTTCAGGCAAAACTGGCCCAGGTAGATGCCCCAGAGTTTGCGCCTGCTCAGCACCACCCCCAGGTCCACCCAACTGAACGGCGCCTTGCGCGTGGCGGTCTGGGCTTGCAAGTCCACCAGCCCGCCACCTGTGCGGATCAGCTCGATTTCGGCGGCGTTGACGCCCTTGAAGTCACGCGGCTCGCGGTACACGGCGTACCAGATGATCGCCCACACGATGCCCACCACACCGGTGCTGACAAACACCATGTGCCAGCCGTACTGGTGCTGCAACCAGGCCAGCGCCGGGGTCAGGAAGGCCAGCCCGACGAATTGCCCGGAGGTGTAAAAACCAATGGCGGTGGCCCGCTCGCGCTCGGGAAACCAGCTTGTGACCACCCGGCTGTTGATCGGGTACGCCGGGGCTTCCAGCGCGCCCACGGCCATGCGCAGCACGAACAGCGCGATAAAGCTGGCAGCAAAGCCGAGCATCACGGTGGCGATGGACCACAACAACAGCGCAGCCGCGTAAAGGATGCGCGGCGGGACGCGGTCCACCAGCCAGCCACCGGGGATTTGCATGGCCGCGTAGGTCCAGCCGAACGCCGAGAAAACCAGCCCGACGTGCACCGGGTCGATGCCCAGTTCACGGGTGAGCGCGGGGGCGGCGATGGAGAGGTTGCTGCGGTCCAGGTAGTTGATCACCACGGTGATGAACAGCAGCACCATGATGAAATAACGCTTTCTGCTGGGCGTGACGAAAGATGCCTGCCCGGTGACGGATTCAGGGTGCATGGCGGTTGCCTCTTCTTATGCTTATGAAGGGCCGGAGGCGGCCCATGCAGGCGCAGGAGCGCCTGCACCTACATGGCGTGCGTGCCGTCAGGCAGGGCGGGGCTTACCACTCGGCAAAGCTGCCGTCGGCATGGCGCCAGACCGGGTTGCGCCAGCGATGGCCGATGGCGGCGCGTTCGGTCACGTATGCTTCGTTGATCTCGATGCCCAGCCCCGGCCCGTTGGGGATCTTCACAAAGCCCTGGTCATAGTCGAACACGCCCGGGTCGCGCACGTAGTCGAGCAGGTCGTTGCTCTCGTTGTAGTGAATGCCCAGGCTCTGCTCCTGGATAAACGCGTTGTAGCAAACCGCGTCCAGTTGCAAACACGCCGCCAGGGCAATCGGGCCGAGCGGGCAGTGCAGGGCCAGAGCCACGTCGTAGGCTTCGGCCATGTTGGCGATCTTGCGGGTTTCGGTGATGCCGCCCGCGTGGGAGGCGTCGGGCTGAATGATGTCCACGTACCCTTCGCTGAGCACGCGCTTGAAATCCCAGCGCGAGAACAGGCGTTCGCCCAGGGCGATCGGGGTGCTGGTCAGCGGCGCGAGTTCCTTGAGCGCTTCGTAGTTTTCACTCAACACCGGCTCTTCGATAAACATCAGTTTGTAGGGGTCGAGTTCTTTCATCAGCACCTTGGCCATGGGCTTGTGCACCCGGCCATGAAAGTCCACGCCAATGCCCACGTGGGGGCCGACCGCATCACGCACGGCGGCGACGTTGGCCAGGGCCAGGTCGACTTTTTCAAAGCTGTCGAGAAATTGCAGCTCTTCGGTGCCGTTCATTTTGACCGCCGTGAACCCCCGGGCCACTGCGTCTTTGGCGGCGCGGGCGGTGTCGGCCGGGCGGTCGCCGCCGATCCAGGAGTACACGCGGATCTTGTCGCGCACCTGGCCGCCGAGCAGATCGCTCACCGACACCCCCAACGCCTTGCCCTTGATGTCCCACAGGGCCTGGTCGATACCAGCCAGCGCGCTCATGTGAATCGCGCCGCCGCGGTAGAAACCGCCACGGTACAGCACGGTCCAGATGTCTTCGATGTTGCGCGGGTCTTTGCCGATCAGGTAGTCGGACAATTCCTCGACCGCCGCCGCCACGGTGTGGGCGCGGCCCTCGACCACAGGCTCTCCCCAGCCGGTCACGCCCTGGTCGGTTTCGACTTTGAGAAAGCACCAGCGGGGCGGGACGATGAAGGTGGTCAGTCGGGTGATTTTCATCTTCTTGTCTCTCTTATAGATGCACGCTTTTAGAGGTCAGGCCAACGCGTTCCACGCCGCCACATAATCCTTCGCACGGCTTGCCACCTGCTCGGCGCTCATGCCCGGCGTGAACAATCCAGAGCCCAGGCCAAAACCTTTGGCCCCGGCACTGGCGAACACCTGCATGTTGTCCGGCGTGATGCCGCCCACCGGCAGCAACAACGTGCCTGCCGGCAAGACCGCCAGCCAGGCCTTGATCACCGCCGGGCCCATCTGCTCGGCCGGAAACAACTTGAGCACATCGGCGCCCTCGGCCAACGCGGCAAACGCTTCGGTGGGCGTGGCCACGCCCGGCGACAGGTACAGGCCGGCCGCTTTAGCTGCGCGCAGCACCGCAGGGTCGCTGTGGGGCATGACGATCACCTGGCCGCCCGCCGCTTTCACCTGCTCGACCTGCTCGGGCGCAAGGACCGTGCCCGCGCCGATCAGGCAATCGGCGGGCAGGCTGTCGCGCAGCAGGCGGATGCTGGTGTAGGGGTCTGGCGAATTGAGCGGCACTTCGATCACACGAAACCCCGCCTGGTACAGCACCTGGCCGATGGCCTGTGCCTCGCTGGGGCGCAGGCCCCGCAGGATCGCGATCAGACCGTTGTGTTTCAACGCATGCTTGAGCATTTCAGGCCTCCAATCAGGTGTAGACGAGCCCGGCCGCGACGGCCAGTTGCCAAAGGCCCCGTTCGGTGGCCTCGCGGGCTTGGGTCACGTGGGCAAAGCCGCACAGCGCCAGCGCACGCTGGTAGCGGGCGCACAACGCGGCGTTGCCCACCAGCACGATGTCGCGGTCGCGGTTTGCCGGCAGGCCGGCCAGTTCATGGCCGATCAGCAGCCCGGACAAATAATCGGCCTGCGCCTCGGGCGCCAGCTCGCCGGTCAGGCCCAGGGTGCGGGCGCTGAACAGGGTCGAGAGCACCCCGCGCAGGCCATCCTCCGACTGCGCCACCTGCACGCCGCGATCAAACGCAGCTTCATTAAAGACGTCGCTGGGGCGCTGGGTGCGGCCCAGCAGGCTGTGCTGGCTGAGCACGGCGAACAGCTCGCCGGTCATAAAGGTGTCGAAATGGGTGATGCAGCCTTCCACCACCTCGACCCATTTGGAATGGCTGCCGGGCAGCCCGATCAGCCGCTCGCCGCCGGGGGGCAGGTCGTGCAGCACGCCGAGCACCTGGGTTTCTTCGCCGCGCATGACGTTGGGCAAGCCGACGTGTTCGATCACCCCCGGCACAATGTGCACCAGTGTCCCGCGCACACTGCTGACGGAGTGCAGGGCCTGGCCCAGGCTGGCCACATCGGCCGGGGTATAGCGGTAACTCGCCTCGCTCCAGCCCTGGGCGCTGCCGACCATGCCGCACGCGATCACCGGCAAGTGCGGTTGCGCGTCGAGCCAGTCGCCACAGGCCGTGTCAAAGGCCAGCTCGAAACCATTGGCACAGGGTATGCCCGCGATTTCCCGGGGCTGCGTAGGCAAATGCATGATCCCCGACGCCAGGCTGCGGCGTTCGAGCACCACGCCGCCTGGGCCGAGTTTATAAGCCCGCAGGGAACTGGTTCCCCAATCGAGCGCGATCAATTGCGCCTGCATCGCTTCACCTGAAGTGTTTAGAGCGGATGGGGCGAATATAAACCCAAGGCGGGCGAAGTCTCAATATATAAATACAAGTCCCATATATAGGGATTTAAAAGATCGAAAGATTGAGTTCCCGCATCGCCCCCATCCAGATCGCGTAGTCGGTGTGGTCTTTCAAGTCATCCCCGGTATTGGGGTGCAGGAACACCACCAGGCCGTTGCGATGGAGCGCCAGCCACGGCAGGACCACGCCGATGTATTCGGGCTCGAAGGCCAGTTGGCAGCTCCAGTCCGGGTGCGGGCCCACCGGGCGTTCGTGCAGGCGGCCCATGCGCAGGGGGAAGAGTCTGGCCGCGTCTTCACAGAGTTCGCGGGCCTGGTCGAGGGTGTGTGCGTCGAAGTAGATGTGGGCGTGATAGCCCTTGATACGTTGCATGACAGACTCCGGATCCAATATCCGGCAGATCCTAGACCGCTATGGACGGCAGGGCCAGACCGGTGAGCGATTGCGCGCTGCTGGCCTGTTCCGCCACCAGCCAGGCGACGAAACGTTCGATCAACTGGCCCCGGCGTTTGCGCTGGGGCAGCACCACGTAATAACCAAAGCGGGAGATGACCGTGTCGCCAATCGGGCGGCACAGCCACCGCTGCTCCAGCAGGTGATCCACCAGGTGCCGCCAGCCAATGGCCACGCCCTGGCCTGCGATAGCGGCCTGGATCAGCAGGGTGTAGTTGTCAAAACGCAAGGGGCCGGGGGCGGGCGTGGTGGTGATGCCCAGCTCGCGAAATACGCCGCTCCAGTCGAACCACTGGCGGGTGGTTTCCTGGCGCAAGTGCAACAGCGGCAACGCCAGCAGGCTTTGGGCAGACAGGGGCGAGGGCAGGCCTTCGAGCAATTGGGGGCTGCACACCGGGAAGGCTTCTTCGCTGAACAGCCACTGGCTGTCGCCCTGCTTGAAGCGACCGTCGCCAAACAGCACCGCCACATCGATGTCACTGCGCAATGTGGCGTGGTCGCGCTCGCTGGTCACCAGGCTCACGTCCACCTGCGGGTTGGCGGCATGAAAGCGGTGCAGGCGCGGCATCAGCCAATAGGCGGCAAAGGCGAAGTCGGTGGCCACTTGCAACACTTCGTGGGGGTCGCGCTGGGTAATGGCGCCCAGGCCTTCGTTGATGCTGTGCAGGCCGGCCTGCACGTGTTCAAACAATTGGGCGCCCGCGTCGGTCAACTCGATGCCCCGGTAGATGCGGTCGAACAGCCGGACCTTGAGCTGTTCCTCCAAGCGCTTGATCTGCTGGCTGATGGCCGGTTGCGTGGTGCCCATCTCCACTGCGGCGGCGGTAAAGCTGCGATGGCGCGCCGCCGACTCAAACGCACGCAACGGGTCGAGGGACAAGCCACCCAGGGATTCATACATAAGCAGCGCTTATCCTAGACATTGCATTTCATGGGCTTTACCGCTGTTTTAGCGGGCTGCATGCTCATTGGCATAAACATCGCCTATGGAGCGCCAGGTCCACATGAAGCGCAAGCACATTCTGTTCATCATGGCCGATCAAATGGCCGCGCCGCTGCTGCCGTTCTACGGCGCCTCACCCATCAAACTGCCGAACCTGAGCCGCCTCGCCGCCCAAGGCGTGGTGTTCGACGCCGCCTACTGCAACAGCCCGCTGTGTGCGCCCTCGCGCTTTACCCTGGTGAGTGGGCAACTGCCGAGCAAGATCGGCGCCTACGACAACGCGGCGGATTTTCCTGCGGACGTCCCCACCTATGCCCACTACCTGCGCCGCCTGGGCTATCGCACGGCGCTGTCGGGCAAGATGCATTTTTGCGGGCCCGACCAACTGCACGGCTATGAAGAACGCCTGACCAGCGACATCTACCCCGCCGACTACGGCTGGGCGGTGAACTGGGACGCGCCGGATGTACGGCCCTCCTGGTATCACAACATGTCGTCGGTGCTGCAAGCCGGGCCGTGCGTGCGCACCAACCAGCTGGATTTCGATGAAGAGGTGGTGTTCAAGGCCCAGCAATACTTGTTTGACCACATCCGCGAAGCCGGCGACCAGCCGTTCTGCCTGACCGTGTCGATGACCCACCCGCATGACCCGTACACCATTCCCAAGCCGTTCTGGGACCTGTACGACGACAGTGAGATCCCGCTGCCTACAACACCGCCACAACATTCCCTCGACCCGCACTCGCAACGCCTGCTCAAGGTGTATGACCTGTGGGACAAGCCGCTGCCGGTGGACAAAATCCGCGACGCGCGCCGCGCGTATTTCGGCGCATGCAGTTACATCGACAGCAACGTCGGCAAACTCCTGCAAACCCTGGAAGACACGGGGCTGGCCGACGACACCCTGGTCATTTTCTCGGGCGACCACGGCGACATGCTCGGCGAGCGTGGCCTCTGGTACAAAATGCACTGGTTCGAGATGGCCGCCCGGGTGCCGCTGCTGATCAGCGCGCCGGGGCAGTTCAAGGCGGGCCGGGTGGCGGCGTGCGTCTCCACCGCCGACCTGTTGCCCACGCTGGTGGAACTGGCCGGTGGCACGCTTGAGGCCGACCTGCCGCTGGACGGTCGCTCGCTGGTCCCGCACCTGCAAGGGCAGGGCGGCCACGACGAAGTGTTCGGCGAGTACATGGCCGAAGGCACCGTGGGCCCGCTGATGATGATTCGTCGGGGCGCGTTCAAGTTCATCTACAGCGAAGACGATCCGTGTCTATTGTTCGACGTGAGCCGCGACCCCCACGAACAGGAAGACCTCAGCCAGTCACCGTCACACCGCGAGCTGTTCGACGAGTTTTTGGCGCAAGCCCGCCGCAAATGGAACATCCCGGCGATCCACCAACAGGTGCTCGCCAGCCAACGTCGCCGGCGCCTCGTCCATGAGGCGCTGACCCACGGCAAGCTGAAGAGCTGGGACCACCAGCCGCTGGTGGACGCCAGTCAGCAATACATGCGCAACCACATCGACCTCGACGATCTGGAGCGCAAGGCACGTTATCCACAACCCTGCCAACACGAATAAAACTGAGGGGAAGGCCATGCAAAAGTTATCCACGGGACTGGGCATTGCGCTGCTGTCGATCGGCGCCAGCGCGATGGCGGCGCAAAGCTGCGACACGGTGAAAATGGCCGATCCGGGCTGGAGCGACATTGCCGCCACCAATGCCATCACCGGTTTTTTGCTGACGGGCATGGGCTACACGCCCAAGGTCGACACACTGGCCGTGCCGATCACGTTTGGCGGGCTCAAGGACGGCCAGGTGGACGTGTTCCTGGGCAACTGGATGCCCGCGCAGCAGGGCTTTTATGACAAGTTCGTGGCCAACGGCGATGTCGTGCAACTGGCAAAAAACCTGGAGGGCACCGAGTTCACCCTGGCCGTGCCCGACTACGTATGGGACGCGGGTGTACATAACTTTGCCGACCTCCACACATTGGCCGACAAGTTCGACAAAAAGCTCTACGGCATCGGCTCCGGCGCACCGGCCAACCTGTCGTTGCAGGAGATCATCAAGAAAAACGACTTTAACCTGGGCCAGTGGAAGCTGATCGAGTCCAGCGAACAGGCGATGCTCGCCGAAGTGTCGCGGGCCGTGAAAAAGCAGCGCTTCGTGGTCTTCCTGGGCTGGACGCCGCACCCGATGAACGTGCAATTGAAGATGCATTACCTCAAGGGCGGGGAACAGTACTTCGGCGACACCGGCAGCGTGTACACCCTGACCCGCAAGGGGTACGCGCAGGCCTGCCCGAATGTGGCAAAACTGCTGACCAATCTGAGTTTTACCCAGGACATGGAGAACAGCATCATGGCCGAGGTGCTCAACAAAAAAGTCAGCAATGCCGAGGCCGTCAAAGCCTGGATCCAGGCCAACCCGGCCGTACTGGAGAAGTGGCTGGACGGCGTGAAAACCCGCGACGGCCAGGATGCATTGCCCGCGGTAAAAGCCACGCTCTGATGCTGTGGAAAGCGGCGTGCCTGCGTTAGCATCGCGGGCACGCCCGCGCCGCCGCATGCGGTTGGCGTATACCCCGAGACACACCTTCGACCGAGTCTGTCATGCGCAGGTCTAACCGACTTTTCCCGTTTCTCAGTTGGCTCACCCACCAGACCCGCGCCAGCGTGGGGCGGGACGCCGTTGTAGGCTTGAGCGGCGCCGTGCTCGCCTTGCCGCAGTCGATTGCCTACGCGCTGATCGCCGGACTGCCGCCGGAATACGGCCTGTACGCTGCGATCATTCCGGTGCTGGTCGCCTGCCTGTGGGGCTCGTCGTGGCACCTGATCTGCGGGCCCACGGCGGCGATTTCCATCGTGTTGTACGCCAGCGTCAGCCCGCTGGCCGTGCCGGGCTCGAAGGACTACATCACCCTGATCCTGTTGCTCACCTGCCTGGCGGGTGTTTTCCAATGGCTGCTGGGGATGTTGCGCTTCGGCGCCCTGGTGAATTTCGTCTCCCATTCGGTGGTGCTCGGCTTCACCCTTGGCGCAGCGGTGGTGATTGCGCTGGGCCAGCTCCCCAACCTGCTGGGGCTGGACCTGCCCAGCGAAGCCACGGCCCTCAATGGCGTGCTGGCGCTGGTCCACCATGCCGGGGCGTGGGACCACCCTTCGTTGCTGCTGGGGCTGGGCACCTTGCTGGTGGGCATCGTGCTCAAGGCGCTGGTGCCACGCTGGCCCACCTTGCTGATTGCCCTGGCGCTGGGCAGCCTGGCAGCGTGGGTGTGGCCAGCGATGTTCGGGCATGTGGCGCGAGTCAGCGCGTTTGTCGGCACGTTGCCGCCGTTCAGCCCGCTGCCGATGAACCTGGACCTGTTGCTGCGCCTGCTGCCCAGCGCCGTGGCGGTGGGCATGCTGGGGCTGGTGACGAGCCTGTCCATCGCCCGCTCGTTGTCGGCGCGCTCTCAACAATTGCTCGACGCCAACCAGGAAGTGCGCGCGCAGGGTTTATCCAACATCGTCGGCGGATTTTTCTCCGGCTACCTGTCAGCCGGTTCCTTCACCCGCTCCGGGTTGAGCGTTGAGGCGGGCGCCTGCTCACCGTTGGCGGGGGTATTTTCCGCACTGTGGGTGGCGTTGTTCGCACTGTTTGGCGCGGCGTTGATCGCCCACATCCCCCTGCCGAGCATGGCCGCCAGCATCCTGTTGATCTGCTGGGGGTTGGTGGACCACCGCGGCATTCGCGCGCTGTTCCGGGTGAGCCGTGCGGAGTTTGCAGTGATGGGCCTGACGTGCGTCGCCACGTTGCTGCTGGAGTTGCAGACCGCCATTTACGCGGGGGTGCTGGCGTCGCTGTTTCTCTACCTCAAGCGCACCTCCCAACCCCGGGTGCAGCAATGGCGCGAAGGTGAAGACGATGTGTTGCGGGTGTGGGGGTCGATCTTTTTTGGCGCCAGCCACTTCCTGCAAGTGCAGCTGCAACGCCTGCAGGGTGCGCGGGTGGTGATTGACGCGCAGCAGATCAACTTTATCGATTACTCGGGGGTGGAAATGCTGCACCAGGAAGCGCGTCGGCTACAGGGTGCCGGGCGCAGCCTGACGTTGCGCAAGGCCAGGCCGCAGGTCATCGAAGAACTCAGAAAACTGGAAGGGGCCGACCGCTGCCCCCTCCACTTCGAGGACTAGGCCTGGGCCAACTGGCGACGCAGTTCGGCCAGCACGGGGGCCGAATCCGGGCGCACACCGCGCCACAGGTAAAAGGCTTCCGCCGCCTGCTCCACCAACATGCCCAGGCCATCCATCGCCACGGCCGCGCCTTGCTTGGTGGCCCAGCGGCAAAACGCCGTGGGCTCTTTGCCGTACATCATGTCGTAGCAAAAGGTCTTGCCCGGCTCGATCAGGCTTCCCGCAATCGGCGGTACATCGCCTGACAGGCTCGCCGAAGTCGCGTTGATGATCAGGTCGACCGGCTCACGCAACCAGTCGAAACCACTGGCCGACACCGGGCCCAAATCGTCAAACAGCTCGGCGAGCAATTCGGCTTTTTCCACGGTGCGGTTGGCGATGATCAGCGACGCCGGTTTTTGCCCCAGCAACGGCTCCAGCGCGCCACGTACTGCGCCACCTGCGCCCAGCAGCAGGATGCGCTTGCCTTGCAGGCTGAAACCGGCATTCACCGTCAGGTCGCGTACCAGGCCCGCGCCGTCGGTGTTGTCGCCGAGCAGGCTGCCGTCGGCGCGCTTGCTCAGGGTGTTCACCGCACCGGCGCGCTGGGCCCGCTCGGTCAACGTTGTGGCCAGGCGAAAGGCTTCTTCCTTGAAGGGCACGGTCACGTTGGCGCCACGGCCCTGCTGAAAAAACTCACGGGCACAGCCGGTGAAATCCTCCAGCGGCGCGAGCAAGGTGCTGTAGTCCAGTTGCTCGCCGGTCTGCTGCGCGAACAGGCCGTGGATCAGCGGCGACTTGCTGTGGCCGATGGGGTTGCCGAATACCACATAACGGTCCATCAGACGGCCGCCTGGGGCGCGGCGATGCCCAGCCAGTCACGGTCTTGCAGGAAGTAGTCGGTGAGGCGCGCTTCGTCGCTGCCCGGCGTGGCTTTGAAGTCGTAGCTCCAGCGCACCTGGGGCGGCAGCGACATCAGGATGGACTCGGTGCGGCCGCCCGATTGCAGGCCGAACAGGGTGCCGCGGTCGTACACCAGGTTGAACTCCACGTAGCGGCCCCGGCGAAATTCCTGGAATTGGCGCTGCTGCTCGGTGTAGGCGGCGTCTTTGCGGCGCAGCACGATGGGCAGGTAGGCGTCGATGTAGGCATCGCCGATGGCGCGCATGAAGGCAAAGCAGGTGTCGAAGTCCCACTCGTTCAGGTCGTCGAAAAACAACCCGCCCACGCCCCGGGGTTCGTTGCGGTGCTTGATGTGGAAGTAGCGGTCGCACCAGGCCTTGTAGCGCGGGTACACGTCCGGGCCAAACGGCGCACAGGCCTGCTCGGCCACGCGGTGCCAGTGGATGCAGTCTTCTTCATGGCCGTAATACGGGGTCAGGTCGAACCCGCCGCCGAACCACCACACCGCCTCTTCGCCGTCTTTTTCGGCGATGAAAAAGCGCACGTTGGCGTGGGAAGTCGGCACATGCGGGTTGTGCGGGTGGATCACCAGCGACACGCCAAGGGCTTCAAAGCCCCGGCCAGCCAGTTCCGGGCGGTGGGCGCTGGCGGACGGTGGGAGGCCGCTGCCAAATACGTGGGAAAAGTTAACGCCGCCCTTTTCGATGATCGAGCCGTTCTCGATCACCCGGGTGCGACCGCCGCCGCCCGCCGGGCGGGTCCAGGCGTCTTCGATAAAGCGAGTGTCCGTCTCGACAGTTTCCAGGGCGCTGCAGATGCGGTCTTGCAGGTCGAGCAAATAGGCTTTTACAGCCTCGGTGCGGGTAGTCATGACATCACCTTGAATCGGACAACTGCGCGTCGCCACACGGCGCCGCCGGCAAATGGGCGCACAGGATACCACTGCACCGGGCGCCACCGCTGTTGACGAAGATCAAGCGAAGGAGTCCGATAGAGGGCTTCGCGACATTGACCCAAGGAGAGTGCAGATGGCCAAACGTATCCAGTTCGGCGCCCACGGCGGCCCCGAGGTACTTGAATATGTGGACTACACCCCGGCGCAACCGGGACCGCAACAGGTTCGCGTGCGCAACGAGGCCATCGGCCTGAACTTCATCGACACCTACTTTCGCAGCGGCCTGTACGCGCCACCCGCCCTGCCCTCGGGCCTGGGTGCAGAAGGGGCGGGCGTGGTCGACGCGGTGGGCAGCGACGTCACCCAGTTCAAGGTCGGCGACCGCGTAGCCTATGGCAGCGGGCCATTGGGCGCCTACAGCGAACTGCATGTGCTGCCCGCCGCCAACCTGGTGCACCTGCCCGACAGCATCAGCTTCGAGCAGGCCGCCGGGGCGATGCTCAAGGGCCTGACCGTGCAGTACCTGCTGCGCCAGACCTATGAATTGAAAGGCGGTGAAACCATCCTGTTTCATGCCGCAGCCGGTGGCGTGGGCTCGCTGGCGTGCCAATGGGCCAAGGCCCTGGGCGTCAAGCTGATCGGCACCGTGAGCTCGGCGCAAAAAGCCGAGCTGGCCAAATCCCTCGGCGCCTGGGAAACCATCGACTACAGCCGGGAAAATGTCGCACAGCGTGTGCTGGAACTGACTGACGGCAAGAAGTGCCCTGTGGTGTACGACGGCGTCGGCAAAGACACCTGGCTGACCTCCCTGGACAGCGTCGCGCCCCGCGGGCTGGTGGTGAGTTTTGGCAATGCGTCAGGCGCAGTGAACGGGGTGAACCTGGGGATTCTGTCGGCGAAAGGTTCGGTGTACGTCACCCGGCCAACACTGGCGTCCTACGCCAACAACCCACAGAACTTGCAGGCCATGGCGGACGATCTGTTTGCAATGATCGAAAGCGGCAAGCTGCGCATTGATATCAACCAGCGGTTTGCCTTGAAAGACGCGGCACACGCGCAAACCGAGCTGGCGGCGCGGCGTACGACCGGGTCGACGATTTTACTGCCCTGAGGGCGGGGGTGCATCGCGGGCAGGCCCGCTCCCACCGGTGCTGGGGAGCGGGGCCCGCCTTCAGGACGGGCGTACGACTTGGCCCGTGGCCAGGTCGCGGATCAGGCTCGGGTTCTTGCGCCCGCCCAGGTTGCCGTTGAGCACCCGGTCGACCTGGCCACGGAAATACTGCTCCACCCGCAGCCGCGTGCGCGCTGCCGGGCGGCCTTGCGGGTTGGCCGAGGTGGAGATCAACGGCCCCACCAACGAACACAAATCGCGTACCAGCGGGTGATCGGTCACGCGCAGGGCGACCGTGTCGTGCACGCCGGTAACCCACTCGGGCAACAGGTTCTGATGGGGCACCAACCAGGTATTGGGCCCGGGCCAGGTACTGGCCATGCGGTCGATCCATTCATCCGGGAAGTCTTCAAACAAAAAGTCGAACTGGCGGATGTTGTCGGCAATCAGGATCAGGCCTTTGCTCACCGAGCGGCCCTTGATGGCCAGCAAGCGGTCCACGGCTTCCTCGTCCCACGGGTCGCAACCCAGGCCCCACACGGCCTCGGTTGGATAGGCGATTACCGCGCCTGCGCGAATATCTCGTGCGGCTTCTTGCACACGCCACCTGTTGGCCATTGCTTACTCTCCGGGTTTAAAGCTCTGCGCAGTTTACCGATCTTCGTTACAAAACCTAGCGGCGCGCAAACCAGCGGCCACTTTCGCAGGCCACCCGACCCGCAAGCTCCAGTTCGGTCAGGCTGGCCAGTACCTCGCCCAGGCGGCGCCCGCTGGCAATCGCCAAGCCTTCACTGGTGTGCGGCGCCGCGTGCAACAGCGCCACCAAGGGGTGGGTGACCGCCACCGGGGCCGGGCGTGACAAGGCCTGCCAACCTCGCAAACCTTCCAGAATGTGCTCGACGGTTTCCACCAGCGTCGCGCCCTCGCGGATCAACTGATGGCACCCCCTGGCGCCCGGGTGATGAATGGAGCCCGGGATGGCATACACCTCCCGGCCTTGCTCGGCGGCAAGCTTGGCGGTGATCAGCGAACCACTGGCCACGCTGGCCTCCACCACCAGCACGCCCAACGACAGGCCACTGATGATGCGGTTGCGGCGCGGAAAATTGCTGGCCTGGGGCGGGGCGTCCAGCGGGAATTCGGAAACCACCGCGCTGCCCTGGTCGATCATGGCCTCGGCCAGGCGTCGGTTGCGTTGTGGATAAAGTTTTTCAAGCCCGGTGCCCAACACACCGATTGTTTGCCCACCGACCTCCAATGCCGCTTGATGAGCCGCCCCGTCGATGCCCAGCGCGAGGCCACTGGTGATGACAAAACCGGCCCCCGCCAGGCTGCGGGAAAACGCCGCGGCGGTGTCCATGCCCGGGCGCGAAGCCCGGCGACTGCCTACCATCGCCAGTTGCGGTTTTTCCAGAACGCCGGGGTCGCCGGCAACAAACAGCAGGGGCGGCGCGTCCGGCAATTGGGCGAGCAGCGCGGGGTAGTCAGGGTGGTCCCACATCAGTAAATGCTGGGCCGGACGGCTCAACCAGGCCAATGCAGCGCTGGCGCCATCACGCACTTGCGGGCTGCGGCGGGCTTCGCTGCTGGCCAGCTTCAACCCCAAGGACCGCCAGGCACTGGCAGGTGCACTGAGGGCTTTGGAGGCGCAACCAAACGCTTGGATCAAGGTGTGAAAACCCTTGGGTCCTATTTCCGGGAGCCTGTGCAAGCGTAGGCGAGCTTCCAGTTCTGAGGGGGAAATTGTGCAACCGTCAGTCGGAGACATTGGATCATCCTTGATCGGGACAAGCTGTGGATAACTCTGTTGGTAACTTGTTTAGGACACTATTTATCGCGAGGGGTCAGGCGTCGTAAAACGGTCCATGACGGCCAGGGAGCGGGAGGCACTGATGACCAGCGCATAGCTGAGCTTTTCATAGGTGCGAAACACCAACAGCGTGCCCGCGTGTTCATCGGGCAGGCTGGCCAAGCTGTCTGCCACGCGGTCTTGCACGGTTTCCCCGGCGCTCATCACGTTCAGCAGATGGCCTTCCAGCAGGCCGTCGCGGCGGCCTTTGTCGAGGGTCACGGCGTCCAGCACACCGATGTGTGTCACACCACGCGGCACATCAATGATGCGTCCGGTGATGATCTGCGCGGGCGGTTCAATGACAAGATTTGCAACATCTGTAGCCGCCGACGCCTTGAGCAGGCGGTCGCCGGGGCGGATTTCCTGGGTGATGCGCGCCGCCTTCAGGGTGGTGAGGTCGCCCGCCGTCACAAAGCGGGCGGTGCCGATGTCGTCGGCGTTGATGCCCAAAAGCTCTTGGGTGTGCGGGTCGGTGTAGACCTTGCCCTGGCGGAAAATCCCGTAGACCGGCTGGGCCGGGTCCAGCACACCGCGTGCGTAAACCGGCTGGCCATCGGTGCCGAGCACGCGCCCTCCCGCAGCGGCGACGATATAAGGCGCGCCATCCAGTTCTTGCGGGGTGTCTAGAATGCGGTTGAGCGACAAGAAGCGGTGAATGGCCTGGCGGGCGGGGCCATCCAGGGTGGGCGGGGCATCGGCGGCGGCAGCCTGGGCCACGCACAGCAAGACGAGTAGCGATTTCCTCATGGGGTGAATCTCCTTTATCATGTGCGTTCGCGTGAAACGCCTGCGCCTTCGCGGCTTGCAGGCCCTTCACACCGGTTGTACGGGTTCCGTCCCGACACCGATTGGTCTTTACCTCACATGTGCAGCAATGACGCTTATGGCTATTTTGAACATCCTCGAATTCCCGGACTCGCGCCTGCGCACTATCGCCAAGCCGGTGGCCGTAGTGGACGACAAGGTTCGTCAGTTGGTCGATGACATGTTTGAAACAATGTATGAGGCCCCCGGCATCGGCCTCGCGGCCACCCAGGTCAACGTGCACCTGCGCGTGGTGGTCATGGACCTGTCCGAAGACCGCACCGAGCCGCTGGTGTTTATCAACCCCGAGTTCGAGTCCCTGACCCAGGAAATGGGCCAATACCAGGAAGGCTGCCTGTCGGTGCCGGACTTCTACGAGAACGTAGACCGTCCGCAGCACGTGAAAATCAAGGCCCTGGACCGCGACGGCAAGCCGTTTGAACTGATCGCCGAAGGCCTGTTGGCGGTGTGCATCCAGCACGAATGCGACCACCTCAACGGCAAGCTGTTCATTGATTACCTGTCCTCGCTTAAACGCGACCGCATCAAGAAGAAGCTGGAAAAGAAGCATCGCCAGCAAGCTTGATTCCCTTCTTTCAAAGGCTTGCTCCGGCAAGCCTTTTTCTTTTGTGAGATGTTTCCCATGACCGAGCCCCTGCGCATCGTTTTTGCCGGTACACCCGAATTCGCCGCCGAACACCTCAAGGCGCTGCTGGCCAGCCCGTACGAGCTGGTTGCGGTCTACACCCAGCCGGATCGCCCGGCCGGGCGCGGGCAAAAACTGATGCCAAGCCCGGTCAAGCAACTGGCCCTGGCGCACCACATTCCCGTGTTGCAGCCGCCGACCCTGCGCAACGCCGACGCCCAAGCTGAACTGGCCGCGTTGAAACCCGACTTGCTGGTGGTGGTGGCCTACGGCCTGATCCTGCCCCAGGCGGTGCTGGACATTCCGCGCCTGGGCTGCATCAACAGCCATGCCTCGTTGCTGCCGCGCTGGCGGGGCGCGGCGCCGATCCAGCGCGCTGTCGAAGCGGGCGACGCGACCAGTGGCGTGACCGTAATGCGCATGGAAGCGGGCCTGGACACCGGCCCGATGCTGCTCAAAGTCACCACCCCCATTACCGGCGAAGACACCGGCGGCAGCCTGCACGACCGCCTGGCCGAACTGGGCCCGCCCGCCGTCGTGCAGGCCATCGCTGGCCTGGCCGCTGGCACGCTGGACGGCGAAGTCCAGGACGACCGCCTGGCCACCTACGCCCACAAGTTGAACAAGGACGAAGCGCGCCTGGACTGGACCCTCCCGGCCGCCGAACTGGAGCGCCGGGTGCGCGCCTTCAACCCGTGGCCGATCTGCCACAGCACCCTTGAGGGTGAAGCAGTCAAAGTCCTGGCCGCCACCTTGGCCGACGGTACAGGCGCCCCCGGTGAAATCATCGGCGCCAGCAAAGACGGCCTGCTGGTGGCGTGCGGTGAACAGGCACTGCGTCTGACCCGTCTGCAATTGCCCGGCGGCAAGGCGCTGAACTTCAGCGATGTGTTCAACAGCCGCCGTGAGAAATTTGCCGAAGGCCTGGTGCTCGGCCAAGCGGTGGACGCGCAATGAACCCGCGTCTGGCCGCCGCCAAGGCCCTGGCCGCCGTGCTCAACGGCAAGGCTTCGCTGAACAGTTCGTTGCCGACCCAGTTGGACAAGGTAGAAGACCGCGACCGTGGCTTCACCCAGGACCTGGCCTTTGGCACCGCCCGCTGGCAGCCGCGTTTGTCGGCGCTGGCCGAGCAACTGCTGCAAAAGCCGTTCAAGGCAGCGGATGCGGATGTGGAGGCGCTGCTGCTCGTGGGCCTTTATCAACTGCTTTACACCCGCGTACCGGCCCACGCAGCCATCGGCGAAACCGTGGGATGCGCCGACAAACTGAAAAAACCCTGGGCCAAAGCCTTGCTCAACGCCGTGCTGCGCCGCGCCCAGCGCGAAAGCGAAGCCCTGTTGGCCGGGCTGGAGCGCGACCCGGTGGTGCGCACCGCGCACCCGCGCTGGCTGCAAAAGTCCCTCAAGGCGTTCTGGCCTGAGCAGTGGGAAGCCATCACCGCCGCCAACAATGCGCACCCGCCGATGATTTTGCGGGTCAACCGCCGCCATCACCACCGCGACGCTTACCTCGCGCTGCTGACGCAGGCAGGCATTGGCGCCGCCGCGTGCACCTATAGCCGCGACGGCATCGTGCTGGACGCCGCCACCGACGTGCGCAGCCTGCCGGGCTTTGCGCTGGGCTGGATCAGCGTGCAGGACGAAGCCGCACAACTGGCCGCCGACCTGCTGGACCTGGCCCCCGGCCAGCGGGTGCTGGACGCCTGCTGCGCGCCCGGCGGCAAGACCTGTCACATCCTTGAGGCCGAGCCCGGCCTTGCCGGGGTGGTGGCCGTGGACCTTGAAGCCAAGCGCCTGGTGCGTGTGCGGGAAAACCTTGCGCGCCTGGGCCTGGACGCTGAACTGATCGCCGCCGACGGCCGCGACACAGGCGCCTGGTGGGACGGCAAGCCGTTCCAGCGCATCCTGCTGGACGCGCCGTGCTCGGCCACTGGCGTTATACGCCGCCACCCAGACATCAAGCTCACCCGCCAACCCGACGACATCGCCGCGCTCGCGACGCTGCAAGGCGAGCTGCTGGACGCGATGTGGCCAACCCTGGCCGTCGGCGGCATCTTGCTCTACGCCACCTGCTCGACCTTGCCGACGGAAAACACTGAAGTGATCGCCGCCTTCCTGGCCCGCACCAGCGGTGCACGGGAGTTGGACCTGGACACCCAGGCGGGCCTCAAGCAACCGCATGGCCGCCAGTTGCTGGCACAGGAAGGCGGCCACGATGGCTTTTACTACGCCAAACTGATCAAGATCGCCGCCGCACGCGGCTGAACGGTTTTAAGGGAGTGACCGGATGAAAATCATCATCCTCGGCGCAGGGCAGGTCGGTGGCACGCTGGCCGAACATTTGGCCAGCGAAGCCAACGACATCACCGTGGTCGACACCGACAGCGAGCGCCTGCGTAACTTGGGCGACCGCCTGGACATCCGCACCGTACAAGGTCATGCCTCGTTTCCTACCGTGCTGCGCCAGGCCGGTGCCGACGATGCCGACATGCTGGTGGCCGTGACCAACAGCGACGAAACCAACATGGTCGCCTGCCAGGTCGCCCACACCCTGTTCCACACCCCGACCAAAATCGCTCGCGTGCGCGAGGCCGCCTACCTGACCCGCGCGGGCCTGTTCGACAACGACGCGATTCCGGTCGATGTGCTGATCAGCCCCGAGCAGGTGGTGACGCACTACATCAAGCGCCTGATCGAAATCCCCGGCGCCTTGCAGGTGATCGACTTTGCCGACAGCAAGGCGCAACTGGTGGCCGTGAAGGCCTACTACGGCGGGCCGCTGGTGGGCCAGCAACTGCGCCAGCTGCGCGAGCACATCCCCAATGTGGAAATGCGCGTGGCCGCGATTTTCCGCCGCGACCGGCCGATATTGCCCCAGGGCGACACGGTGATCGAAGCGGACGACGAGGTGTTTTTCATCGCCGCCAAAGCCAATATTCGGGCGGTGATGAGCGAAATGCGTCGGCTGGACGAGAACTACAAACGCATCGTGATCGCCGGGGGCGGGCAGATCGGCGAACGGCTGGCCGAGGCGATTGAAAGCCGCTACCAGGTGAAGATCATCGAGATGAATCCGGCGCGCTGCCGGTATCTGTCCGACAACCTCGACAGCACTGTCGTACTGCAAGGCAGCGCCTCGGACCGTGACCTATTGCTGGAAGAAAACATCGCCGACGCGGATATCTTCCTGGCGCTGACCAACGATGACGAGGCCAACATCATGTCCTCGCTGCTGGCCAAGCGGCTGGGGGCAAAAAAAGTGATGACCATCATCAACAACCCGGCGTACGTGGACCTGATCCAGGGCGGCGACATCGACATCGCCATCAGCCCGCAATTGGCGACCATCGGCACGCTGCTGGCCCACGTGCGGCGCGGCGACATCGTCAGCGTGCACTCCTTGCGCCGGGGTGCGGCAGAGGCCATCGAGGCGATTGCCCACGGCGACGCGAAGTCGAGCAAGGTGATCGGCAAGGCCATTCGGGACATCGGCCTGCCGCCGGGCACGACCATTGGTGCGATCATCCGCGATGAAGAAGTGATCATTGCGCGTGACGACACGGTGATTGCCGTCGGGGACCATGTGATTTTGTTTCTTGTGGATAAAAAGCACATCCGTGATGTGGAGAAGTTGTTCCACGTGGGGTTGAGCTTTTTCTGATCCGCGATCGTGTGTCAGAGGGAGGGCGGAAGATGTTGGAATCGCTGGAAAAGATGCTCGCCAAGGGTGTGGATAATGCGCTGCTGCGCTTTGGCTTGGGCAAGGGTTACCTGGACCTGAAGGACAACGCCCGGGCGGCGGAACATCTGCGCCAGTGCGTGGTGTTCGACCCTAAGTATTCGGCGGCGTGGAAGCTGCTCGGCAAGGCGCTGTTGGGCCTGGACGATCGTGAGGCGGCGCGCCTGGCGTGGGAGCAGGGCCTGGAAGCGGCCCAGGCCCACGGCGACAAACAAGCCGAAAAAGAAATGACCGTGTTTTTGAAAAAACTCGACCGCCAGCCCTGAGGCAATCCCCGTGGGGGCTGGCGTGGCGGCGATGCACACACCGCGGTGTTTCAGCCCGCCGCCACAGGCCTGGGGTCAGCGCGCAATCAGTACCAGCGCGCCTCGCCCGGCGGGCGCTTTTTGAAGCGTTTCATGCTCCACATGTACTGGCTCGGGTAGGCGGCCACGTAGCGTTCCACCACTTGGCTCATGGCCGCACAGGACGTTTGGGTGTCGGTGCTGTACATGCCCTCGGGCGCGGCTTCCAGGATCACTTTGTAACCCGAACCGTCCGGCAAGCGCAGGGCATGCAGGAACACGCCGACCGCCTTGCCGCCCGCCAGCATGTTGGGCACGAACTTGCTGGTGAGCGCCTGGGTGGCAAAGAACGGCACGAAAATCCCGGCCGATTCAGCGGGCTCCGGGTCTGCCGGAATGCCCACCTGGCCGCCTTTGCGCACTTCCTTGATCACGCTCAGGATGCCTTCTTTGGTCGACGCCGCCACGCGGTTGCCCAACTGCACGCGTTGTTTGCGCAGCAGTTCGTCCACCGCCTTGAGCTTGGGCGGGCGGTAGAAAATGATCGGTTTGCACTGGCTGCAATAGAAGTGGTTGAGCACTTCCCAGTTGCCCAGGTGGCTGGTGATGCCGACCACACCTTTACCCGAGGCCAGGGCCTGGTGCAGCACCTCCAGGCCTTCGACTTCGCGCACCAGGTCGATGGAACGCTGGGCCGGCCAGATCCACGCACAGGCGCTTTCGGTGAGGGACTTGCCGATGTCCATCAGGCTCTGGCCCACCAGGCGCTCGCGGGCGGCCGGGTCCATGTCGGGAAAGCACTTGAACAGGTTGATCCGCACCGTGTCGCGCGAGCGGTTGGGGGTTTTCCACATGATCCAGCCGATGGCCGTGCCCACGGCCTGTACGGCGCGCCAGGGCAGCAGGGCAAACAACCGGAGAGCGCCTACCAGCAAGGCGCCTTTAAACTTTTCCACAGGTCACTCCTGATCGTGTGTGGTGCGCAAAGCGGGCATTCTAACCGGCGTTGGCCAGATCCGCGTACCGGTCGCAGTCCTGGGTGTGGTCCATGACCATCCCCGACGCCTGCATGAAGGCGTAGCAGATGGTCGGGCCGACAAACGTGAAGCCGGCTTTTTTCAGGGCGCGGCTCATGGCCTCGGCCTCGGCGGTGATGGCCGGGACGTCGCTGCGGTCCTTGAAATGATTGACCTTGGGCACACCGCCCACGAACGACCAGAGAAACTCGACCGGGTTGTCGAGCGCGAGCCACGCCGCGGCGTTGCGCCGGGTGGCGTTGAGTTTGAGGCGGTTGCGCACGATGCCGGGGTCAAGCATCAACGCGTCGATCTGGGCATCGCTCAGTTGGCTCAGGCGCTGGGCATCAAAGCCGAACAGGACCTTACGGTAATGGTCGCGTTTGCGTAAAACGGTGATCCAGGAAAGGCCCGCCTGGAACCCTTCCAGCAAAAGCAGTTCAAACAGTCCCTGCGCATCGCGCAGCGGCGTTCCCCACTCCTGATCGTGATAAGCCATGTACAGCGGATCTTCAGAACACCAAAAGCAGCGTGGCATAAGGCTCCAGGGGATGGTGGCGCGGCCGAATCGGGTATACTCCCGCTCTTTAAATCGCAGCCCAAGTAACAGGTGAATTTCGTGAGCCAGCCTACGCCAGCCGTGCGTACCTTCCAAGACTTGATCCTCGCCCTCCAGCAGTACTGGGCCGAGCAAGGTTGTGTGGTACTTCAGCCCTACGATATGGAAGTAGGCGCCGGCACGTTCCACACCGCAACCTTCCTGCGGGCCATCGGCCCGGAAACCTGGAACGCCGCCTACGTGCAGCCCAGCCGCCGCCCAACCGACGGTCGCTACGGTGAAAACCCCAACCGCCTGCAGCACTATTACCAGTTCCAGGTGGTCTTGAAGCCCAACCCGGAAAACTTCCAGGAGCTGTACCTGGGCTCGCTCAAACACGTGGGCCTGGACCCGCTGGTGCACGACATCCGTTTTGTCGAAGACAACTGGGAGTCGCCGACCCTGGGCGCGTGGGGCCTGGGTTGGGAAGTGTGGCTCAACGGCATGGAAGTGACGCAGTTCACCTACTTCCAGCAAGCGGGCGGCATCGAGTGCTACCCGGTGACCGGCGAGATCACCTATGGCCTGGAACGCCTGGCCATGTACCTGCAAGGCGTGGACTCGGTCTACGACCTGGTGTGGGCTGACGGCCCGTTCGGCAAGGTCACCTATGGCGATGTGTTCCATCAGAACGAAGTGGAGCAGTCCACTTACAACTTCGAGCACGCCAACGTCGACAAGCTGTTCGAGCTGTTCGACTTCTATGAAAGCGAAGCCAAGCGCCTGATCGAACTGGACCAGCCGCTGCCCTTGCCGAGCTACGAAATGGTGTTGAAGGCCTCCCATACCTTCAACCTGCTGGACGCCCGCCGCGCCATCTCGGTGACCGCGCGTCAGCAATACATCCTGCGTGTACGCACCCTGGCGCGTTCCGTCGCACAAGCCTACCTGCTGGCCCGCGCCAAGCTGGGCTTCCCGATGGCGACCCCGGATTTGCGTGATGAAGTGTTGGCTAAGCTGGAGGCTGCACAATGAGTGCTCAAGATTTCCTGGTAGAACTGGGCACCGAAGAGCTGCCACCCAAGGCCCTGAACACCCTGGCCGACGCGTTTCTGGCCGGGATCGAAAAGGGCCTGCAGGGCGCGGGCCTTAAGTTCGCCGCCAAACAGGTCTACGCCGCGCCGCGCCGTCTGGCCGTGCTGATCACCGCCCTGCAAACCCAGCAGCCGGACCGCAGCATCAACATCGACGGCCCGCCACGCCAGGCGGCCTTCGACGCCGAAGGCAACCCGACCCAGGCCGCCCTGGGCTTTGCCAAAAAATGCGGCGTGGAGCTGAGCGAAGTGGACCAGAGCGGTCCTAAATTGCGGTTCAGCCAGGTGATCCCGGGCAAGCCGACCGCCAGCCTGCTGCCGACCATCGTGGAAGACTCGCTGAACGACTTGCCCATTCCCAAGCGCATGCGCTGGGCGGCGCGCAAAGAAGAGTTCGTGCGCCCGACCCAATGGCTGGTGATGCTGCTGGGCGACCAGGTGATCGACTGCACCATCCTCGCCCAGAAGGCCGGCCGCAACTCCCGTGGCCACCGTTTCCATCACCCCGAAAGCGTGCGCATCACGTCCCCGGCCAGCTACCTGAGCGACCTGCGCGCCGCCTATGTATTGGCCGATGCCAACGAGCGCCGCGAGCTGATCAGCAAGCGCACCGAAGAATTGGCGCGCCTGCAGGAAGGCACCGCGATCGTCCCGCCAAGCTTGCTGGACGAAGTGTCTGCATTGGTGGAATGGCCGGTGCCGCTGGTGTGTTCGTTTGAAGAACGCTTCCTGGATGTGCCGCAAGAAGCGCTGATCACCACCATGCAGGACAACCAGAAGTATTTCTGCCTGCTGGACGTGGACGGCAAGTTGCTGCCGCGTTTCATCACCGTGGCCAACATCGAAAGCAAGGACCCGCAGCAGATCATCGAAGGTAACGAAAAAGTCGTTCGCCCTCGCCTGACCGACGCCGAGTTCTTCTTCAAGCAAGACAAAAAGCAGAAGCTGGAAGACTTCAACCTGCGCCTGCAAAACGTGGTGTTCCAGGAGAAACTCGGCAGCGTCTACGACAAGGCTGCGCGCGTGTCCAAGCTGGCCGCCTACATCGCGCCACGCATTGGCGGCAACGCGGCCTGGGCTGCGCGTGCGGGCCTGTTGTCCAAGTGCGACCTGGCCACCGAAATGGTCGGCGAGTTCCCGGAGATGCAAGGGGTTGCGGGTTACTACTACGCCCTCAATGACGATGAACCGGAAGAGGTCGCGCTGGCGCTGAACGAGCAGTACATGCCGCGCGGTGCCGGTGCCGAGCTGCCTGACACCCTCACGGGCGCGGCCGTGGCCATCGCCGACAAGCTGGACACGCTGGTGGGCATCTTCGGTATCGGCATGTTGCCAACCGGCAGCAAAGACCCGTATGCCCTGCGCCGTGCGGCCCTGGGCGTGCTGCGTATCCTGATCGACAAAAAGCTGGACCTGGACCTGACCCAGGCCGTGGTGTTCGCCGTCGGCCAGTTTGGCGCCAAGGTCAAGCAAGCGGGCCTGGCCGAGCAAGTGCTGGAGTTCATCTTCGACCGCCTGCGCGCGCGTTATGAAGACGAAGGCGTGGACGTGTCGGTGTACCTGTCGGTACGGGCCCTGCAACCGGGTTCGGCGCTGGACTTCGACCAGCGCGTACAAGCCGTGCAGGCCTTCCGCAAGTTGCCGGAAGCCGATGCCCTGGCCGCCGTGAACAAGCGTGTGTCGAACCTGTTGGGCAAGGCCGAAGGCCTGGGCAATGCCGACGTCGACCCGAGCCTGTTTGCCGACGCCAAGGAGTTCTCGCTGAACTCGGCCATCGCCAAGGCCGAAAACGCGGTGAAGCCGCTGATCGCCGAGCGCGATTACGCCGAAGCCTTGGCCCGCCTGGCGAGCCTGCGCGAGCCGGTGGACGCGTTCTTCGAAGCGGTGATGATCAATGCCGAAGACGCAGGCGTGCGGCGCAACCGCTATGCCATGCTGGCGCGTCTGCGGGGCTTGTTCATCAATATCGCTGACATTTCCGTGCTGGGCTGATCATGTCGAAACTGCTGATTCTCGATCGGGACGGAGTGATCAACTATGACTCCGACGCTTACATCAAATCGGTGGCGGAATGGATTCCACTGCCCGGCTCGATCGAGGCCATCGCGCAGTTGAGCAAGGCGGGCTGGACGGTGGCCGTGGCCACCAACCAGTCCGGCATCGCCCGCGGTTATTACGACCTGGCCACACTCGACGCCATGCATGCGCGGCTGCGCACGCTGGTGGCCGAGCAGGGCGCAACGCTGGGCCTGGTGGTGTATTGCCCCCATGGGCCGGCGGACGGTTGCGATTGCCGCAAGCCAAAACCCGGTATGCTTAAAACTATTGCTGAACATTACAACGTGCCGCTGGAAGGGCTATGGTTTGTCGGGGACAGCCTCGGTGACCTGCAAGCCGCCAAGGCCGTCGATGCTCAGCCGATTCTGGTAAAGACCGGGAAAGGCGAACAGACCCAGGCCAAGACCCTGCCGGCCGGTACGCGGATATTTGACGATCTGGCGGCGGTTGCCGCAGAACTTATCAACAACTAGCAGTCTTTCTGACTTCCTGACCAGGGATTGTTCTGGAACAAGCTTTTTAGGCGGGCCTTGCCCCGCAACGGTAAATGCCGCTATGTCGATCTTGCAGGCCATCAGAACCTTTTTCTTTTACCTGCTGCTGGGCACCAGTTCCTTCCTGTGGTGCACCCTGAGCTTTTTTATCGCGCCCTTTTTGCCGTTCAAGGCGCGCTACCGCTTCATCAATGTGTTTTGGTGCCGCTGCGCATTGTGGCTGACCAAGGTGTTCCTCAATATTCGGGTCGAGGTGCAGGGCGCAGAAAACGTCCCGGCGCAGCCATGCGTGATTTTGTCGAACCACCAGAGCACCTGGGAAACCTTCTTTCTCTCTGCCTACTTTTCGCCGCTGAGCCAGGTGCTCAAGCGCGAGCTGCTGTACGTGCCGTTCTTCGGCTGGGCCATGGCCATGCTGCGGCCTATCGCCATCGACCGTGACAACCCCAAGGCTGCGCTCAAGCACGTGGCAAAGAAGGGTGACGAGCTGCTCAAGGACGGTGTCTGGGTGTTGATCTTCCCCGAGGGCACCCGCGTGCCTTTTGGCACGGTGGGCAAGTTCTCCCGGGGCGGTACGGCCTTGGCGGTCAACGCCGGGCTGCCGGTGCTGCCGATTGCGCACAACGCTGGCAAGTTTTGGCCAAAGACCGGTTGGGCCAAGCGTGAAGGCGTTATCACGGTGATCATCGGCGAACCGATGTACGCCGACGGTGAAGGCCCACGGGCAATTGCAGCGTTGAACGACCGTGCCGCCGCCTGGAACGAAGCCCAGCAACGGGCCATGGGTTCGCTGCCACCGGAGCCCGTTGTGGTGGACACACCGGTGATCTGACGTTCTGTGGATAACCTGTGTACGGTTTGTTGGCAAATCGTTGGTTTTGTTTCGTAGGTTTATGATTTAGCTACATATTTCCATAGCTCATAAAACGGCGGAAAACGTGCATAAGTTTTTTGGCGATGAAAAAACCGGTCTTCAGGACCGGTTTTTTATGCACAAGGAAAAGGCCCGCGCTCACGTCTTCAAAACAGGCAGACGCAGGGTGAACGTGGTGCCCTTGCCCACCTCGCTGTCACACCGGATTTCACCACCGTGACGGCCCATGACGGTCTTCACCATGGTCAGGCCCAAGCCCAACCCTTCGGTGCCTTGGGCAGCATCAAAACGCCGGTATTGGTCGAACAGGACGGGTAGGTACTGCGCGGCGATGCCCGGGCCCCCATCGGCAATCCGGCACTCCAACCAGCCATCGGCGCTTGCCAGGCTCACCGTTACGGTGGTGCCGACGGGGCTGTATTTGATCGCGTTCTCCAGCAGGTTGAACAACGCACGGGTGAGCAGCGATTGATCGGCCCGGACCATCTCCTCTCCCGCAGCGTCAAGGTCGTGCAACAGGTGCGTGCCTTTCAAGCGGGCCAGCAAGGCCACCTGGTCAAACGCATCCAGCACCAGCATGGCGAACAGGCTGGGCTGGAACTGGTAGCCGTCAGAATCGGCCTTGGCCAGTTGTACGAAAGACTCGGTGAGGTCCAGCGCCCGACGCACTTGTTGCTCGATCTGGCCAAACACCGGTGCGGCGTTTTGCTGCATATCCAGCAGCGCCAGGATCGCCGAATGGGGCGCGCGCAAATCGTGGGAAAGAAAGCGCAGCAGGGTTTCACGTTGCCGCTGGGCATCGCGCTCGATGCTCAGGTCGGTGAGGCTCAACAACCAGCCCAGGGCGACGTCACCGTCGGCGGGCAACAGCGGCGCCAGGTCCACCCGCAGGCTGCGCTGGCGCGTGTCGCGAAACTCGATCAATTCCAACGCGTGCAGGGCAGGGCGCGCGCCGTCCTGCAACGGCGGATACCCGAGGGCCGCCAGCTGCTCCAGCAGGTTTGCGCCGACCGGTTCGCCGCCCAATACCTCGCGGGCAATACGGTTGGCCAGCAGCACATGGCCGGTAGGGTCGGTAATCAGCGTGGCGACCGGCAGGCACTCCAGGCCATCGGCCATGAACCGCCGAGTGTCGCGCGTGCGGCTGACCGCTTGCTCCAGCGCCACGATGCGGCCTTGCAGCACGTCGCTGGGGTGAACGGGCGCACGGCGGCGTTCGGGCAGCACTTTGGGTTCGTTGTCGAGGCGCGTCAGCTCCCAGCCGAAATAGGCCAGTACCACGCTCAAGCGGCGCCAGTTCCAGGTCAGGTAGCTGAGCAGCATGCCGAGCAAGCTCGCGGCCGGTGACCACCAGTGCCCCGCACGCAACAGGCCCCAGGCGCCGAGCAAGGCCACGGCCATGCACGCCAGGGTCAACCACAGCGCATAGCGCGGACGCAGCAGCAGCAAGCCCAGCAGCAACGCGACCAGCGCGGTGGCCAGCAGGGCTGCCGTCCACGCGGGCAACTCGACGATGCTCCGGCCTTGCAGCAGGCCATTGAGGATATTGGCCTGGATCTCGACGCCGGGCGTGGTGCCCACGCTGGCCGAGAGCGGCGTCACGTAGCGGTCACCCATGCCCGGCGCGGTGGCGCCTACCAGTATCAAACGGTCACGCAACAGCTCAGTAGGCACCTCACCGCGCAGCACGCTGACGTACGGCACACTGGCAAACCCGGCATCGCTGGCAATGTAGGGGATACGAATCGCGTTTTCCCGCTGCCATTGGGTATGACCGGGCGGGCCGGGCACGCCGGGCATCGGCGCAGCCGGGCCGCTCAGTTCATAGGCCAGCCAGGCCAGTTGGGGCACCAGGCCGCCTGTCGGGCCCTCGCGCAGGTAAAGGCTGCGGACGATGCCGTCGCTGTCGGCCTCGACGTTGATATGGCCCACGCTCCTGGCGCAATCGCGAAGGGGCAGCACCGGCAGAATTTGCGACACCGGCTGGCCGTAACTGGGCGAGCCTTCGCGAATCAACGGCAGCAGCACATTCCCGGCCTGGCACACGGCCTGGGCCAAACGCTGGTCGTTGGCAGGCTCACGGGCCGGCTCGCTAAAGATCACGTCAAACAGGATACCGGCCGGTTTGGCCGCGCTGAGCCGGTCGATCAGGTCCGCATGCACACGCCGTGACCACGGCCACTGGCCGAGCGCTTTCAGGCTGCGGTCATCAATGGTCACCAGCAAAATGCGGGGGTCCACCGGCAACGGTGCCAACTGACGCAAACCGTCGTACAACAAATTATTGAGGGCAAGCCCCGGGCTCATGGACAGGAACGCCGTGACCGGCAGCAACAACAGGCTGACCCACAACCACTCGCGAACCAGCCCATTGAACAGGCGCTGGGCCTGGGTAGGCTGACGTTTGTCGGCCTGGCGCCATAACCTCACGGCTCACCCACTCGGCGGCTATTGCACACGCGTGGCGGGCGGGTAATAGAAGATGTCATAAACGCCGGTTTCTCCCTCCAGACCGTGAGCATCATAGGCCGACAAGCGCACGTGATAAAACGAGGCCTTGAGCCCAGTGAAGCTCATTCGCGGGGTACTGGAGAAGTTTTCCTGCTTGATATTCAGAAAGGTCTTATCCGTGGCCACCTGGGCCCGGTAACGCGTGGCACCGGGCAGCGGGCGCAGAAACAAGGTCCACACCGGCGCATCGCCTTTCTGGCCATCCTGGCCTACCAAGGTGGGCGCGCTCAGAAGGTCCATCGGTTTCAAATCCCCCTGCTTTTTGATCTGCAACCCTTGGCGGGCGCCGACCTTTACTTCGTCCACAGGCGGTTTGGGCTTGACCCGCTTCCCGGCAGGCGGCGTGTCCTCCCGGTTGACCGCGACCTGTCCGTCCAGAACTTCCACCAAGGATTGTTCGCCATCGTTGCGCACACGAAAATGCGTGCCGCGCACCCCCAGCACGCCGACCGGGGTCATGATCTGGAAGCAGTCATAGTCGCTGGCGCGTTTAATCACGTAGGACTCGACCTGGCCCTGTTCCAGGATCACCTGCGGGATCGACTGCTCGGCGACCAGGTGCAAACGCACTTGGGAGCTGGACGGCAGCACGATCCGTGAGCCGTCACCCAACAACAGGCTGACAAACGCCGAAGGGGAGGTTTTTACACCTTCCTGTTCGTCGATCACCATGCCTTCCTCCAGCACGCTCGGCACGCCCTTGGCGTCCAGCTTCCAGGCTTCGCCGGTCAGATGCTGGACCACCGCTGGCAGCGGCTGCGCGCGGCATATTTGGTGATCATCAATGTAGGGAGCGCGCGCGAGAGCAGGGCGCGCCAGGGTCGGCAGGCTGGCAAGCGCACACAGGGCAATCAGGCTTGAGCCCAACAAGGTGGATACACGGCGGGGCGGGCAGGTGAGGAAGGTCATGGCGCTCAGGATTCTGGTGTTGATGGTTCTTCAGAAAGCGTCTTGCAGCGCAAAGACCTTGAATACCGGCAACGATACCTAAGGACGGCGCACCGGAGCAATCTGCAACCCGTGTTCAGGTGGACAGGCCGCTAAAAGACCCAACGCTGGTGCTCTTGATAGCCATAGGAACGGTGCACCGTCGGGTCCGCCAGGCCTCTATCGCTGCCGGACTCGCTCAAGCTCCGTGAGCCGTCGAATGCCACGGGGCCGACCGGATTGGACGCCACTACCGTTTCCGTGCCCAGGCTCGTTGCAAGCACGATCAGCAACATTCGCCCGCATAAGTTGATTTTTTCCATCAGGGCTACTCGTCCTTTTCCTCAAGCGTTCAAGCCGGTATCGTCCCAGCTTGTATAGTCGCGGTTCCGATGACTTAACGGCCATTTGATATCAGCGTACCGAGAGAGACTGAGCAACGGAGAATCTGGTCATAATTGTTCAGATTCGCCCGACTCTTCGACTGGAAAGGACCCCCTCCCATGCGCGTCGCAATATTGGACGACGAACCGGCTGAATTGCAGCGGGTGGAACAGACGCTGCGACAAATCCCCAACGCCGCAGAACAGCCCTGGTCATTGCATTGCTTTGAGCGGGGCGAAGACCTGCTGCGCCAGTTGCGCCGTGAAACCTTTGACCTGCTGATACTCGACTGGCAACTGCCAGACCTCAGCGGCCTGGCGTTACTGCGCTGGACCCGTGAACACATGGAAGCGCCGCCGGCCGCCATCATGCTCACCAGCCGGGACGCCGAGAGCGACATCGTGCAGGCACTGAACAGCGGGGCCGATGACTACGTCAGCAAGCCCTTCCGGCCAAATGAATTAAAGGCGCGGGTAAATGCGGTCCTGCGTCGACATGGGCTGCAGAAGCCCGCAACGGAAGTGCTGACCTTTAACGACCTGACCTTTGATGATGCAGAACTCACCGTCAGCCGGGCGGGCGCCCCCATCAGCCTGACCGAGCGGGAATATCGATTGGCGCGCTGCCTGTTCGAAAACCTGGCCCGGCCGTTGTCGCGGGACTACCTGTATGAGCGATTCTGGACACACGAAGAGATGGTGTCGTCGCGACCGCTGGATACGCACATCTATCGACTGCGCAACAAGCTGGGGCTGACGCCCGAACGAGGTTGGCAGCTGCTGACGATTTATGGCTATGGGTATCGGTTGGAGAGTGTGGTGAGTGGAGGAGGCGAAGGCTGATGTTCCACGTGGAGCATTCTTGAAATGCTGTTTTTTTCAGCATAAAAAAGGCCAACGCTGAGCGTTGGCCTTTTTTATTTTTTGACCGGCGAACCCGTTAGAAGTCCAGGTTCGACACCGCCAATGCGTTGCTCTCGATGAAGTCACGACGGGGTTCGACCGCATCACCCATCAGGGTGTTGAAGATCTGGTCCGCGCCAATGGCGTCTTCGATGGTCACTTTCAACATACGGCGCTGGCTTGGGTCCATGGTGGTTTCCCACAGCTGATCGGGGTTCATTTCGCCCAGACCTTTATAGCGCTGAATGGTGTGGCGCTTGGTGCTTTCAGCCATCAGCCAGTCCAAGGCTTCCTTGAACTCTTTGACCGGCTTCTTGCGCTCACCCCGTTGAATGTAGGCGCCGTCGTCCAGCAAGCTGCTCAGTTGCGCGCCCAGGGTCACGACGGTTTTGTAGTCGTTGCTGCCGAAGAAGTCGCGGTTGAAAGTGACGTAGTTCGACAGGCCGTGGGAGATCAGTTCGACCTCTGGCAGCCAGACGTTACGCTCACGGTCTTCACGCAGGCTGGCTTTGTAGACCAGGCCGGATTTTTCCACAGTACGCAGGCGCAGTTCGTACTGTTCCAACCAGGCTTGCATCGCAGCGTGGTCGGACAGTTGCTCCAGGCTCACGGCCGGCAGGTAGATGAAGTGCTCGGTCAACTCCTGAGGGTACAGGCGCGACAAACGCTTGAGGGTCTTCATCACCATGCGGAAGTCGTTTACCAGGCGCTCCAGCGCCTCGCCGGAGATACCCGGAGCTTCTTCGTTCAAGTGCAGGCTGGCATCTTCCAGGGCCGACTGCGTCATGTACTCTTCCATGGCGTCGTCGTCTTTGATGTATTGCTCTTGCTTGCCCTTCTTCACTTTGTACAGCGGCGGCTGAGCGATGTAGATGTAACCGCGCTCGATCAACTCCGGCAATTGACGGAAGAAGAAGGTCAGCAGCAGGGTACGGATGTGCGAACCGTCGACGTCAGCATCGGTCATGATGATGATGTTGTGATAACGCAATTTGTCGATGTTGTACTCTTCGCGACCGATACCGCAGCCCAGCGCCGTGATCAGCGTGCCGACTTCCTGCGAGGAGATCATCTTGTCGAAACGGGCTTTCTCGACGTTGAGGATCTTGCCCTTCAACGGCAGGATGGCCTGGGTGCGACGGTTACGACCCTGCTTGGCGGAACCGCCAGCAGAGTCACCTTCCACCAGGTAAAGCTCGGAGAGGGCAGGGTCTTTCTCTTGGCAGTCCGCCAGTTTGCCTGGCAGGCCGGCGATGTCCAGCGCGCCTTTACGGCGGGTCATTTCACGGGCTTTACGCGCCGCTTCACGGGCCCGCGCCGCATCGATCATCTTGCCGACGACCAGCTTGGCCTCGTTCGGGTTTTCCAGCAGGAAGTCGGAGAAGTACTTGCCCATCTCCTGTTCCACGGCGGTCTTCACTTCGGAAGACACCAGCTTGTCTTTGGTCTGGGAGCTGAACTTGGGGTCCGGCACTTTCACCGAGATGATCGCCGTGAGGCCTTCGCGGGCATCGTCACCGGTGGTGGCGACTTTGTGCTTCTTCGCCAGGCCTTCCGCTTCGATGTAGTTGTTCAGGTTACGCGTCAACGCCGAGCGGAACCCCACCAGGTGAGTACCGCCATCGCGCTGTGGAATGTTGTTGGTGAAGCACAACAGGTTCTCGTTGAAGCTGTCGTTCCACTGCAGGGCGATTTCAACGCCAATACCGTCTTCGCGCTGGATGTTGAAGTGGAACACCTGGTTGACCGCAGTCTTGTTGGTGTTCAGGTATTCAACGAACGCACGCAGGCCACCTTCGTACTTGAACAGCTCTTCCTTGCCGGAACGCTCGTCTTTGAGGACGATGCCCACACCGGAGTTGAGGAAAGACAGTTCACGAATCCGCTTGGCCAGGATGTCCCAGCTGAAGTGGATATTCTTGAAGGTTTCGGCAGAGGCTTTGAAGTGGATCTGGGTGCCCGTGGTTTCGCTGTCGCCCACGATCGCCATGGGTGCTTGCGGCACGCCGTGCACGTAGGTTTGTTCCCAGATTTTGCCGCTGCGGCGCACGGTGAGCACGAGTTCTTCGGACAGGGCGTTTACAACCGACACCCCCACACCGTGCAAGCCACCGGACACTTTATAGGAGTTATCGTCGAACTTACCGCCAGCGTGGAGCACGGTCATGATGACCTCTGCCGCCGAAACGCCTTCTTCTTTATGCACATCAACCGGAATGCCGCGACCGTTGTCGCGCACGGTGATCGATTCGTCCGGGTGAATGATGATGCTGATGTCGTCGCAGTGACCGGCCAGCGCTTCGTCGATCGAGTTGTCGACCACCTCGAACACCATGTGGTGCAGACCGCTGCCATCATCGGTATCGCCGATGTACATACCGGGACGTTTGCGTACGGCATCCAAACCTTTAAGCACCTTGATGCTGTTTGAGTCGTACGTATTTTCTTCGCTCATGCCTTCACTCCCGATGGTCGTGGGTCTGGGTGATACGGCCTTGTTCCACGTGGAACAAAGCGACTGGCGTTTCCGTCTGCCAGCCTTCCCTCAATAATTCGTGGTCTACACAGGTGATGAACACCTGGCAGCGTAAGTCTTCCAACAAGCGGCACAGCGCGCGGCGGTGTTGATCGTCCAGTTCAGACGGCAAGTCATCCACCAGATAAATACATTGACCGCGTCGGGCCTGGCTCACCAGATGCCCCTGGGCAATACGCAATGCGCACACCACCAACTTCTGCTGACCGCGCGACAAAATATCCGCGGCATTGTGTGCACCTAGCCTGAGACGCAAATCAGCCCGTTGTGGCCCAGCCTGGGTATGACCCATTTGCTGATCGCGTTGCAGGGACCCGGCGAGCACGGCACTCAGCTCCCGGTCTTTGTCCCAACCACGGTAATAGCTCAGCGTTAAACCTTCGAGCGCCAGCAACTCGCTCAAGGTTTGCTCAAAGACTGGTTTCAAGGCTTTGATGTAAGTGCGGCGGTATTCATCTATTTCGTCACTGGCCAGGCACAGTTCACGGTCCCAGGCCGCTTGCGAAGCGGCGTCAAGTGTACCATGCCGCAGCCACGAGTTCCGCTGCCGCAGGGCCTTCTGCAGGCGCTGCCAAGTGGCCATGAAACGCGGTTCCACGTGGAACACTCCCCAATCAAGAAACTGCCTGCGAATCTTGGGGGCGCCTTCCAGCAAGCGGAAGCTGTCTGGGTTGATCAACTGCAGCGGCAGAATTTCTGCCAGTTGCGCAGCACTGCGCGCATTTTGCCCGTCGATGCGGATTTGAAACTCCCCCTGGCGATCACGGGATATCCCCAAGTTGCTCTGCCCACCCTCGGCCAACTCAACCTGACCGAACACCGTGCACGCCAACTGTTCGTACTGGATGACCGGCAATAAGCGAGCACTGCGAAAGGAGCGGGCGAGCCCGAGCAGGTGAATGGCTTCCAGCACGCTGGTTTTGCCACTGCCATTGGCGCCGTGGAGGATATTGATACGGGGGGAGGGGGAGAAGGTCACCGGGTGCAAATTGCGCACCGCGGTGACCGAGACGCGACTGAGGGACATCTAGCTTCTGCTGAAAGGGTTACAGGCGCATCGGCATGACAACGTAAGCCGAGTCATCGTTGTCGGACTCTTGTACCAAGGCGCTGCTGTTGGAGTCGGACAGAATCAGGCGAACCTGCTCGGTGGTCATCACACCCAGCACGTCCAGCAAGTAGCTCACGTTGAAGCCGATTTCCAGGGAGCCACCGTTGTAGTCGACGCCCACTTCCTCTTCTGCCTCTTCCTGTTCCGGGTTGTTGGCCTGGATTTTCAGCTGACCGTTGGCCAGTTGCAGGCGAATACCGCGGTACTTTTCGTTGGACAGAATCGCCGTACGGCTGAACGCTTCACGCAACGCCTGGCGATCACCGACCACCAATTTGTCCCCGCCTTTTGGCAGCACGCGCTCGTAGTCCGGGAATTTGCCGTCAACCAGCTTGGAGGTGAAGGTGAACTCGCCGGTGGTGGCGCGAATATGGTGCTGACCCAACACGATGCTGACGTTACCTTCCGGCTCGGTGAGCAGGCGCGCCAACTCCAGAATACCTTTGCGCGGCACGATCACCTGGTGACGATCCGGCTGACCGATATCGGCCCGCATGGCACACATGGCCAGGCGGTGACCGTCGGTGGCCACTGCGCGAATCACGCCTTCGGAAACTTCCAGCAGCATGCCGTTGAGGTAATAACGCACGTCTTGCTGGGCCATGGCGAAGCTGGTGCGCTCGATCAAACGGCGCAGCTTGCTTTGTTCCAGGCTGCACGTCAGCGAACCCGGGCCTTCTTCGACGGTCGGGAAATCGTTGGCGGGCAAGGTCGACAGAGTGAAGCGGCTGCGACCCGCTTTCACGACCAGCTTCTGCTCGTCGACCTTGATGTCGATCAGGGCGTCGTTGGGCAGGCTCTTGCAAATGTCCATCAGCTTGCGCGCAGGCACGGTGATCTCGCCGGGTTCGGCGGGTTCTTCCAGTTGCACGCGGCCGACCAGTTCAACTTCCAGGTCGGTGCCGGTCAAGGACAACTGCTGGCCTTCGACCACCAGCAATACGTTGGAAAGCACCGGCAAGGTCTGTCGGCGCTCGACGACGCCTGCGACCAGTTGCAGGGGTTTCAACAGGGCTTCGCGTTGAATGGTGAAATGCATGGTCTAGTCCCTTGCCTTAATAAGCTGCGCTGGTGTCATCAAGTGGTCAGTGTACGCAGCAGGTTCTTGTAGTCCTCGCGAATATCCGCGTCGGATTCCTTAAGCTCGTTGATCTTTCTGCAGGCATGCAACACCGTCGTATGGTCACGGCCGCCGAACACATCGCCGATTTCCGGCAGGCTGTGGTTGGTCAGCTCCTTGGAGAGGGCCATGGCCACCTGACGGGGACGCGCGACCGAGCGCGAACGGCGCTTGGACAGCAGGTCGGAAATCTTGATCTTGTAGTACTCGGCTACGGTGCGCTGGATGTTATCCACACTCACCAGTTTATCCTGCAGTGCCAACAAGTCCTTGAGGGATTCGCGAATCAGCTCGATGGTGATGTCGCGGCCCATGAAGTGCGAGTGAGCGATGACCCGCTTCAGCGCGCCCTCCAGCTCACGCACGTTGGAGCGGATGCGCTGGGCGATGAAGAACGCCGCATCGTGGGGCAACTCAACTTTGGCCTGGTCGGCCTTTTTCATCAGAATGGCCACGCGGGTTTCCAGTTCCGGCGGTTCTACCGCAACGGTCAGGCCCCAGCCGAAGCGGGACTTCAAGCGTTCTTCCAGGCCTTCGATTTCCTTGGGGTAGCGGTCGCTGGTGAGGATGACCTGCTGGCCACCTTCGAGCAGGGCGTTGAAGGTGTGGAAAAACTCTTCCTGGGACCGTTCTTTGCGGGCGAAGAATTGGATGTCATCGATCAGCAATGCATCAACGGAACGGTAGAACCTTTTGAATTCATTGATAGCGTTGAGCTGCAGCGCCTTGACCATGTCGGCCACGAAGCGCTCCGAGTGCAGGTACACGACCTTGGCATTCGGGTTCTTCTTTAACAGGTGGTTACCCACAGCGTGCATCAAGTGGGTTTTACCCAAACCCACACCGCCATAAAGGAACAGTGGGTTATAGCCATGCTTGGGGTTATCGGCCACTTGCCAGGCGGCCGCACGGGCCAACTGGTTGGATTTACCTTCGACGAAGTTCTCGAACGTAAACGTGCGATTCAGGTAGCTGGTGTGTTTGAGCGCACCCTCGACCTGCACGGTGCGTTGTTCGGCACGTACCGGGGCCTGTTGGGTGCTGGCGCCGGCCATGGGGTCGAAGCTGTCGCGAGACGGCTCTTCGTTTTGTGGCTCGTCTTTTTGCGCCGCCGGTTTGGACGGCGCAGCGGGTGCGGGCACGTTATTAACAGGTGCGGCAGCGGCCTGGGCTTGAGAAGCACTGGCGGCCAGCGGGGCATTCGGCGCGGCACGTGGCGCCGAGCTGCGTTTGCTGCCTATTAATAAGGAGAGCACCGGAGCCAGCCCATTGCCGTGTTCGTCGAGCAATTCGAGAACGCGGCTCAGGTACTTTTCGTTGACCCAGTCGAGAACAAAGCGGTTGGGCGCGTAAACACGCAACTCGTCGCCTTCGGCTTCGACCTGTAGTGGACGGATCCAGGTGTTGAATTGTTGGGCAGGCAGCTCATCGCGCAAAAGCTCCACGCACTGCTGCCAAAGTTCCACTGACACGGATATCCCCTAAGTTGAAAGCCGGTGAGGCAAAAACAAGCGGCCATTGTAGCGGCCAGCCGCCCACTTATCCACATGTAGGTTGCTTACGAAGCACCAAGAATCAGTGCCTTAACCGTAAAAAAGTCGACAAATGGTCTGTGAATAAGCTCTGTGGATAAACGCCCATGAGCTCGTTGCACAAGTGGGGGTTGAAGTCTGTGGGTAACTCGCCTGTGGATAAGAGGTCCTTTCACCCACAGCTTATCCGACAGCGCAGCACAGGCAGAGCACCGTTTCTCCCCGCTGTTGTCCTTCTCTGTACAGCACGTGAAATAAGGCCTAAAGGCAGTTATCCACAGAAGTTTGCGGCCCTAGCTTTTATAAGCTTTACAGAAAAGCTTTAAATAACCTTCCTTCTTTATTTCTATATCTAGGTCGCAGATCAAGAATGCAGCGCTCCCTGGAAAGCACGGCATTACGCTCAATACCTCATTAAAGGAAAAGCTGGTTGGAAATTGACCTAGAGGCTTGCTTTCTCTAGAATCCCCGGTCTCTTAAAACGGGGGCCATTCCGGCCCGTTGTGGACGAACCAGGTAACACGCCATGAAACGTACTTTCCAACCAAGCACTATCAAACGCGCCCGCACCCACGGTTTCCGTGCTCGCATGGCTACCAAAAACGGTCGTGCCGTCCTGTCGCGTCGTCGCGCCAAAGGCCGTGCTCGTCTGGCAGTTTGATAATCCGGCACTGGTGGTGAGTCAGGACTTCAGTCGGGAAAAGCGTCTGCTTACTCCTCGGCATTTCAAGGCAGTCTTCGACTCCCCAACCGGCAAGGTTCCGGGGAAAAATCTCCTGCTCCTTGCGCGCAACAACGATCTTGATCACCCCCGTCTCGGGTTGGTGATCGGCAAGAAGAGCGTAAAGCTCTCCGTTGAGCGCAATCGCCTCAAGCGTCTGATGCGCGAATCGTTTCGCCTCCACCAGGAAACTCTGGTTGGTTGGGATATCGTGATCGTCGCGCGTAAAGGCTTGGGGGACGTAGAAAACCCCGAATTGATTCAGCATTTTGGCAAGCTCTGGAAACGTTTGGCTCGCACCAGCAAACCAGCACCGGTAGCCGCCGAAACTGTAGGGGTAGACAGCACCGATGCGTAAACTGGCACTCGTTCCGATCCAGTTTTATCGCTATGCCATTAGCCCACTGATGGCAAATCACTGTCGTTTCTACCCCAGTTGTTCCTGCTACGCGTTGGAAGCCATAGAAAATCATGGCCTTCTGCGCGGTGGCTGGCTGGCCTTTCGTCGTTTAGGCCGCTGTCATCCGTGGAATCCCGGTGGTTATGACCCGGTTCCACCTATCCCTATCTCCCGTTCTTCTTCGATGGCCGAGTAATCATGGATATTAAACGCACGATCCTGATCGTCGCCCTGGCAATCGTGTCCTACGTCATGGTCCTTAAGTGGAACCAGGACTACGGCCAGGCTGCCCTGCCGACTCAGAATGTTGCTACTAATCAGTCGGCGCCCGCCATTGCGGACACGCCACTGGGTGACAATGCTTCGGCAAGTGCCGATGTGCCCACTGCGAATACCGGTACCAGCGCCCCGCTAGAGACGCCGGTCATCACCAATAAAGACCTCATCCATGTAAAAACGGATGTTCTGGACTTGGCCATCGATCCACAAGGTGGCGATATCGCGCAGTTGAAACTGCCGCTGTATCCACGTCGCCAGGATCACCCGGATGTTCCGTTCCAACTGTTTGATAACGGTGGCGAACGCATTTATCTGGCACAAAGCGGCCTGACCGGTACTGATGGTCCGGACGCACGTGCTACCGGTCGTCCGATTTACTCGACCGAGCAGAAGACTTATCAACTGGCTGATGGCCAGAACCAATTGAACGTCGACCTGAAATTCAGCAACGACGGCGTCAATTACATCAAACGCTTCAGCTTCACCCGCGGTTTGTACGATCTGAAGATCACTTATCTGATCGACAACGAAAGCGCCAAGCCTTGGACCGGCAACCTGTTTGCCCAGCTCAAGCGTGACAACAGCGCTGACCCATCTTCGAGCACCGCCACCGGCACCGCCACTTACCTGGGCGCTGCCCTGTGGACAAGTAGCGAGCCGTACAAAAAAGTGTCGATGAAAGATATCGACAAGGGCTCGCTCAAAGAAACCGTGCAAGGTGGCTGGGTGGCCTGGCTGCAACACTACTTCGTGACCGCGTGGATTCCATCCAAGGGCGACTCGAACCTGGTTCAGACCCGCAAAGACAGCCAAGGTAACTACATCATCGGGTTCACCGGTCCCGTTTTGACCGTTGCACCAGGTGCCAAGGCTGAAACCAGCGCTACCCTGTACGCCGGTCCGAAGAGCCAGGCCGTGCTCAAAGAGTTGTCCCCAGGCCTGGAACTGACGGTGGATTACGGCTTCCTGTGGTTCATTGCCCAGCCGATCTTCTGGCTGCTGCAACATATCCACAGCATCATCGGCAACTGGGGTTGGTCGATCATCTTCCTGACCATGCTGATCAAAGGCCTGTTCTTCCCGCTGTCGGCAGCCAGCTACAAGTCGATGGCGCGCATGCGTGCCGTGGCGCCTAAACTGGCGGCCTTGAAAGAACAGCATGGTGATGACCGGCAGAAAATGTCGCAATCCATGATGGAGCTGTACAAGAAAGAGAAGATCAACCCGCTGGGTGGATGCTTGCCGATTCTGGTGCAGATGCCGGTGTTCCTGTCGCTGTACTGGGTACTGCTCGAAAGCGTGGAAATGCGCCAGGCGCCGTTCATGCTGTGGATTACCGACCTGTCGATCAAGGATCCGTTCTTTATCCTGCCGATCATCATGGGCGCCACCATGTTCATCCAGCAGCGTCTGAACCCGACGCCTCCGGACCCGATGCAGGCCAAGGTGATGAAAATGATGCCGATCATCTTCACCTTCTTCTTCCTGTGGTTCCCGGCCGGCCTGGTGCTGTACTGGGTTGTGAACAACTGCCTGTCCATCTCCCAACAGTGGTACATCACCCGTAGGATCGAAGCGGCTACCAAAAAAGCCGAGGCGTAACCTACTCTGTGGATAACCACTCAAGACGCCCCCTCGTGGGGCGTTTTGCTTTCCGTCACTTTTGCCCGGATTCGCGCAATGAACGCTCCTCGTGAAACCATCGCCGCCGTCGCCACCGCCCAGGGCCGTGGGGGGGTGGGTATCGTGCGTATTTCCGGCCCGCTGGCGTCGGTTGCAGCCAAGGCTTTCAGCGGCCGTGAACTGAAACCCCGTTATGCCCATTACGGGCAGTTCCTGGGAGAACAGGATGAGGTGCTGGACGAGGGTCTGGCGCTGTATTTCCCGGGGCCTAACTCGTTTACGGGTGAGGATGTACTGGAACTGCAGGGCCACGGCGGGCCGATTGTCCTGGACATGTTGCTGCAGCGCTGCCTGCAATTGGGCTGCCGACTGGCGCGCCCGGGGGAATTCAGCGAGCGTGCGTTTCTCAACGACAAGCTCGACCTGGCCCAGGCCGAAGCCATCGCTGATTTGATCGAGGCCAGTTCTGCACAGGCCGCGCGCAATGCGTTGCGGTCCTTGCAGGGGGCTTTTTCTCTGCGTGTGCATAACTTGACCGAGCAACTGATCAGCTTGCGGATCTACGTCGAGGCGGCGATTGATTTCCCGGAAGAAGAAATCGACTTTCTGGCTGATGGCCACGTGCTGGCGATGCTGGATAAAGTCCGCACCGAGTTATCCACAGTCTTGCGCGAAGCCGGGCAGGGCGCTTTGTTGCGTGACGGAATGACGGTGGTGATCGCCGGCAGGCCGAATGCGGGCAAATCCAGCTTGCTCAATGCCCTGGCGGGGCGGGAAGCGGCGATCGTCACCGAGATTGCGGGGACGACGCGGGACATCTTGCGCGAACATATCCACATCGATGGCATGCCGCTGCATGTCGTCGACACCGCCGGGCTGCGCGATACCGACGACCATGTGGAAAAAATCGGCGTGGAGCGGGCACTCAAAGCCATCGGCGAGGCCGACCGCGTGCTGCTGGTAGTCGATGCCACCGCACCCGAAGCAGCGGACCCCTTCGCGTTGTGGCCAGAATTCCTTGAACAGCGCCCGGACCCGTCAAAAGTAACGCTGATTCGCAACAAGGCGGACCTGACCGGCGAAGCCATTGCGCTGCAAGTCAGTGAAGATGGCCACGTGACCCTGAGTCTCAGCGCCCGCTCGGCAGGTGAAGGCCTAGAGTTGTTGCGCGACCACCTCAAGGCCTGCATGGGTTACGAGCAGACCTCAGAAAGCAGCTTCAGCGCCCGTCGAAGGCACCTGGAGGCACTGCGCCAGGCCAGCGCGGCCCTTGAACATGGCCGGGCACAGTTGACCCAGGCGGGCGCTGGAGAGCTGCTGGCCGAGGATTTACGACAGGCCCAGCAGTTGCTGGGGGAAATCACCGGCGCGTTCAGTTCCGATGATTTGCTGGGCAGGATCTTTTCCAGCTTCTGTATCGGTAAATAACCTTTCGTTGTACCAGGCAGGCCATTCGCGCCTGCCTGTCCTGCCCTGCTCAGGGCATTCAATCCCCTCTTTTTGAATCACTGCCCAACGTGGGTGGCATTTGCGTGCGCGCGATTCAGGTCATCAGGCATTTTTTTGTGAATTAAGCCCTGTGAATAACCCCGCCTGTACCCGGTTGATAAGCAGGCTTGAAAACTGAGCAAAACTGCCTCTGTGGATAACCACCTGTTTAATCCACAGGCTTAAAGCACTTATCCCAACCCCTCATTGGCAGCTAACCACAGACTTTTGAAACGCTGTACAGAACGTAAATAAAGGCCTGTAGCGCTTTATCCACAGATAGAGGGTTCACTAGAAATAAACATAAAAACAAAGATTTAATAAATTTCTCTCTTTTAATTTCTATTGTCCGCCAGTCATCCACAGCTGGTTAATTTTTGTGCAAAGGGTTCTTTAGGAAGGGCGAAGTCCCTATACTTGCCCGCAAAGCTCTAAAACCCCTTTCAACAATCAATTCCTGACTACCTACATAAGCAGGCACGAGGTGCGTGGTGGATTTCCCTTCCCGTTTTGAAGTGATCGTCATCGGCGGCGGTCATGCCGGTACCGAGGCAGCACTGGCGTCAGCGCGCATGGGCGTCAAAACCCTGCTACTGACGCACAACGTGGAAACCCTCGGAGCCATGAGTTGCAACCCCGCCATTGGCGGTATCGGCAAAAGCCATCTGGTCAAGGAAATCGATGCCCTGGGCGGCGCGATGGCCATGGCGACCGATAAAGGGGGTATTCAATTTCGCGTATTGAACAGCCGCAAAGGCCCAGCCGTGCGTGCGACGCGTGCCCAGGCTGACCGCATCCTTTACAAGGCCGCCATTCGCGAAACCCTGGAAAACCAGCCGAACCTGTGGATATTTCAACAAGCGGCCGACGACCTGATCGTCGAGCAGGACCAGGTCCGCGGTGTAGTCACTCAAATGGGCCTGCGTTTCCTCGCGGAATCCGTGGTATTGACCACCGGCACCTTTCTTGGCGGACTTATCCACATTGGTTTGCAGAACTATTCCGGCGGACGCGCCGGTGATCCGCCGTCGATTGCCCTGGCGCACCGTCTTCGCGAATTGCCTTTGCGGGTAGGGCGCCTGAAAACCGGTACGCCGCCGCGCATCGATGCCCGCTCTGTGGATTTCTCGGTCATGACCGAACAGCCGGGCGACACGCCGATTCCGGTGATGTCGTTCATGGGGTCCAAAGCACAGCATCCACAGCAGATCAGTTGCTGGATTACCCACACGAACGCCCGCACCCACGAAATCATTGCCGCGAACCTCGACCGTTCGCCGATGTATTCCGGGGTGATCGAAGGCATTGGCCCGCGGTACTGCCCCTCGATCGAAGACAAGATCCACCGCTTCGCCGACAAGGAAAGCCACCAGGTCTTCATCGAACCGGAAGGCTTGACCACCAATGAGCTGTACCCCAACGGTATTTCCACATCGCTGCCGTTCGACGTGCAAATCCAGATCGTGCAGTCGATTCGCGGCATGGAAAACGCCCACATCGTGCGCCCGGGCTACGCCATCGAATACGACTACTTCGACCCGCGCGACTTGAAATACAGCCTGGAAACCAAAGTGATCGGCGGCCTGTTTTTCGCCGGGCAGATCAACGGCACCACCGGTTACGAAGAAGCCGGCGCCCAGGGTTTGCTCGCCGGCACCAACGCTGCCCTGCGTGCGCAGGGCAAAGACAGCTGGTGCCCGCGTCGCGATGAGGCCTACATCGGCGTGTTGGTCGATGACCTGATTACCCTTGGGACCCAGGAACCGTACCGGATGTTTACCTCCCGGGCCGAATACCGCCTGATCCTGCGCGAAGACAACGCCGATTTGCGCTTGACCGAAAAAGGTCGCGAGCTGGGCCTGGTGGACGATGCCCGCTGGGCCGCGTTCAGCCAAAAACGTGAAAACATCGAGCGGGAAGAGCAGCGCCTGAAAAGCACCTGGGTTCGCCCGGGGACCGAGCAGGGCGACGCCATTGCGCAAAAGTTCGGTACGCCACTGACCCACGAGTACAACTTGCTCAACCTGCTGTCGCGCCCGGAAATCGACTACGCTGGTCTGGTCGAAGCGACCGGCGGCGGGGCCGAAGACCCACAGGTGGCCGAACAGGTCGAGATCAAGACCAAGTACGCCGGTTACATCGATCGCCAACAGGACGAAATCGCTCGCCTGCGCGCCAGTGAAGACACCAAATTGCCTGTGGATATCGATTACACGGGCATATCCGGCTTGTCCAAAGAGATTCAAAGCAAGCTGGGGATAACTCGGCCAGAAACCCTCGGCCAGGCGTCGCGCATCCCGGGTGTTACCCCGGCGGCTATTTCGCTATTGATGATTCACTTGAAAAAACGCGGCGCGGGCCGTCAGTTGGAGCAGAGCGCTTGAGTTCGTCCGTTACCTCGCAACACGCTGAAGAATTATCCACAGGTGCGCGCCAGCTCGGCGTGCACCTGACCGAAGCCCAACATGAATTGCTGTTGGGTTATCTGGCCCTGTTGATCAAATGGAACAAGGCTTACAACCTCACCGCCGTGCGTGACCCGGACGAGATGGTGTCTCGCCACCTGCTCGACAGTCTCAGCGTGATGCCGTTTATCGAAAACGGTCGCTGGCTCGACGTCGGCAGCGGTGGTGGCATGCCCGGTATTCCGTTGGCCATTCTGTTTCCCGACTCGCGCGTGACGTGCCTGGACAGCAACGGCAAGAAAACCCGCTTCCTGACCCAGGTCAAACTTGAGCTCAAGCTGGATAACCTGAATGTTATCCACAGCCGGGTCGAAGCCTTCACGCCGCCACAGCCCTTCAACGGAATTGTTTCCCGGGCTTTCAGCAGCATGGAGAACTTTACGAACTGGACGCGCCACCTGGGCGATCGCGACACCCGCTGGCTGGCAATGAAGGGCGTCCATCCAAGCGATGAGCTGTTAGCATTGCCGGCAGACTTCCACTTAGGTAGCGAACACGCCTTGGCCGTACCCGGTTGCCAAGGCCAACGCCATCTGCTGATACTGCGCCGCACGGCATGATTGGGAACACAAGCAAGAATGGCTAAGGTATTCGCGATAGCGAACCAGAAAGGTGGTGTGGGCAAGACCACCACCTGTATCAACCTCGCAGCATCCCTGGTCGCGACCAAGCGTCGGGTGCTGTTGATCGACCTCGATCCACAGGGCAACGCCACCATGGGCAGCGGTGTGGATAAACACGGCCTGGAAAACTCGGTCTACGACTTGCTGATCGGCGAGTGCGACCTGGCCCAGGCCATGCACTTTTCCGAGCACGGCGGTTACCAACTGCTGCCGGCCAACCGTGACCTGACCGCGGCGGAAGTAGTGCTGTTGGAAATGCAGATGAAAGAAAGCCGTCTGCGCAGCGCCCTGGCGCCGGTCCGCGAGAATTACGATTACATTTTGATCGACTGCCCGCCGTCGCTGTCGATGCTGACGCTCAACGCCCTGGTGGCCGCCGACGGGGTGATTATCCCCATGCAGTGCGAGTATTACGCGTTGGAAGGGTTGAGCGACCTTGTGGATAACATCAAGCGTATCGCCGAGCTGCTCAACCCGAACCTGCAGATCGAAGGGTTGCTGCGCACCATGTTCGACCCGCGCCTGAGCCTGATGAACGATGTGTCGGCCCAGCTCAAGGAACACTTCGGCGACAAGCTGTATGACACCGTGATTCCACGCAACATCCGCCTGGCGGAAGCGCCAAGCTACGGCATGCCGGCGCTGGCCTACGACAAACAATCGCGTGGCGCCCTGGCTTACCTGGCCTTGGCGGGCGAGATGGTTCGCCGTCAACGCCGTCCTTCCCGCACCGCTGCCGCCCAGCCAACTTAAGGAATCCCCATGGCCGTCAAGAAACGAGGTCTAGGACGTGGACTGGATGCACTGCTCAGTGGCCCCACTGTCACTTCGCTTGAAGAACAAGCGGTGCAGGCCGATGAGCGCGAGCTGCAGCACCTGCCGCTGGACCTGATCCAGCGCGGCAAATACCAGCCACGCCGGGACATGGACCCCCAGGCACTGGAAGAGCTGGCGAATTCGATCAAGGTCCAGGGCGTGATGCAGCCGATCGTAGTTCGTCCGATCGGTGGCGGGCGTTTTGAAATCATCGCCGGTGAACGCCGCTGGCGCGCGAGCCAGCAGGCGGGCCAGGACACCATTCCGGCCATGGTGCGTGACGTGCCGGATGAAGCTGCCATCGCCATGGCGCTGATCGAGAACATCCAGCGCGAGAACCTCAACCCGGTCGAAGAAGCGATCGCCCTGCAGCGTTTGCAGCAAGAGTTCCAGCTGACGCAGCAACAAGTGGCCGATGCGGTGGGCAAGTCCCGCGTGACCGTGTCCAACCTGCTGCGCCTGATTGCGTTGCCGGAAGTGATCAAGACCATGCTGTCCCATGGCGACCTGGAAATGGGTCATGCCCGTGCGTTGCTGGGTTTGCCGGAAAATCAACAGGTTGAGGGGGCGCGACATGTTGTCGCACGTGGCCTGACGGTTCGCCAGACCGAGGCGCTGGTTCGCCAGTGGCTCAGCGGCAAACCTGCACCGGTCGAAACGCCCAAATCTGATCCGGATATCGCCCGCTTGGAGCAGCGCCTGGCCGAGCGGCTGGGGTCTGCGGTGCAGATTCGCCATGGCAAGAAAGGCAAAGGGCAATTGGTGATCGGATATAACTCACTGGATGAGCTTCAGGGCGTCCTTGCCCACATCCGTTGAAACATTTGCTTATGTAGCGCGCGATCGGAAAAGACTACCCGGCAGTTGAATAGGGGCTTAACCGCCCCTATACTCTGCGCGCATTTTGTCGGCACAAATTATGCCAAGTTATTGATTTGCGGCAGCCGACCATTGAGGAGCAAGAGTGATGGAAACCCGCACGCCAAACACGTTGCCGTTCCATCGCTTGGCCGTTTTTCCGGTTTTAGTGGCCCAGTTCGCCGTTTTGCTGATCGCCGCCTTGGCGCTTTGGTATGGGCATGGAGTCGTTGCCGGATATTCAGGACTTTGCGGAGGCCTGATAGCCTTGCTGCCCAATATGTATTTTGCTCACAGGGCCTTTCGGTTTTCCGGCGCCCGAGCAGCCCAGGCTATCGTCCGGTCTTTTTATGCCGGCGAGGCGGGGAAACTGATTTTGACGGCAGTGCTGTTCGCACTGACCTTTGCAGGTGTGAAGCCACTGGCGCCGCTGGCAGTATTCGGCGTGTTCGTGTTGACCCAACTGGTCAGCTGGTTCGCTCCCCTGCTTATGAAAACAAGACTTTCGAGACCTTAGGGCGTTTGAGGCAACCATGGCAGAAACAACCGCTTCGGGCTATATCCAGCACCACTTGCAGAACCTGACCTTCGGTCAGCTACCCAATGGCGGCTGGGGCTTTGCCCACTCCGCAGCAGAAGCCAAAGAAATGGGCTTCTGGGCATTCCACCTGGACACTCTGGGCTGGTCTGTCGCACTGGGCCTGATCTTTGTCTTCCTTTTCCGCCTGGCGGCAAAGAAAGCCACTTCCGGTCAACCAGGTGCCTTGCAGAACTTCGTTGAAGTACTGGTCGAATTCGTCGATGGCAGCGTGAAAGACAGCTTCCATGGCCGCAGCCCGGTGATTGCGCCGCTGGCACTGACCATCTTCGTCTGGGTGTTCCTGATGAACGCCGTCGACCTGATCCCGGTTGACTGGATTCCTCAGCTGGCCATCCTGATCACCGGCGATCACCACATTCCTTTCCGTGCCGTTTCGACCACGGACCCTAACGCCACCCTGGGCATGGCCCTGTCGGTGTTTGCGTTGATCATTTTCTACAGCATCAAGGTCAAGGGCATCGGCGGCTTCATCGGCGAACTGACCCTGCACCCGTTCGGCAGCAAGAACATCTTCGTTCAAGCCCTGCTGATCCCGGTGAACTTCCTGCTGGAGTTCGTGACTCTGGTCGCCAAGCCGATCTCCCTGGCCCTGCGACTGTTCGGCAACATGTATGCCGGCGAGCTGGTGTTCATTCTGATCGCTGTGATGTTCGGCAGCGGCCTGCTCTGGCTTAGCGGCCTGGGCATTGTTCTGCAGTGGGCGTGGGCTGTGTTCCACATCCTGATCATCACCCTGCAGGCCTTCATCTTCATGATGCTGACCATCGTCTACCTGTCGATGGCGCACGAAGAGAACCATTAAGACCTGTTTCGACTGGTCTGATGTCCTTCCCGGTGAAACGGGAAGGTGGCCCACCAGGGCTATGAAACGATTTGTTTTACCGCTTTAAAATCTAAAAAACCTAAACCATACGACGTAAAAGTCGGGAGGAAAGATGGAAACTGTAGTTGGTCTAACCGCTATCGCTGTTGCACTGTTGATCGGCCTGGGTGCTCTGGGTACTGCCATTGGTTTCGGCCTGCTGGGCGGCAAGTTCCTGGAAGGCGCCGCGCGTCAGCCAGAAATGGTTCCAATGCTGCAAGTTAAAATGTTCATCGTCGCCGGCCTGCTCGACGCCGTGACCATGATCGGTGTGGGTATCGCACTGTTCTTCACCTTCGCGAACCCCTTCGTTGGTCAACTCGCTGGCTAATCACTCGAATTGTCGAGTTGATTGGTGTGATGGACAACGAACGAGCGAGGTGTTGGCGTGAACATTAATGCAACCCTGATCGGCCAGTCCGTTGCGTTCTTAATTTTTGTACTGTTTTGCATGAAGTTCGTATGGCCTCCGGTCATCACTGCCTTGCACGAACGTCAGAAGAAGATCGCGGACGGATTGGACGCTGCCAACCGTGCAGCTCGCGACCTGGAACTGGCCCAAGAGAAAGCGGGTCAGCAACTGCGCGAAGCGAAAGCTCAGGCAGCTGAAATCATTGAGCAGGCCAAGAAACGCGGTAACCAGATCGTCGAAGAGGCTGTTGAAAAAGCCCGTCTCGACGCTGACCGTGTGAAGGTCCAGGCTCAGGCCGAGATCGAACAGGAACTCAACAGTGTCAAAGACGCGCTGCGTGCCCAAGTGGGCTTGCTGGCAGTCGGCGGCGCCGAGAAGATCCTGGGTGCCACAATCGATCAAAACGCGCACGCAGAGCTGGTTAACAAACTGGCTGCTGAAATTTAAGCGAGGGCGATCATGGCAGAACTGACCACGTTGGCCCGACCTTACGCTAAGGCGGCCTTCGAGCACGCTCAGGCCCACCAGCAACTGGCCAATTGGTCAGCCATGCTCGGCCTGGCTGCAGCAGTGTCACAAGATGACACTATGCGGCGCGTGCTCAAGGCCCCGCGACTGACGAGCGCAGACAAGGCCGCCACGTTTATTGACGTGTGCGGCGACAAGTTCGATGCCAAGGCACAGAATTTCATCCACGTCGTTGCTGAAAACGACCGTCTCCTGCTGTTGCCGGAGATCGCCGCTCTGTTCGACCTGTACAAGGCCGAACAAGAGAAATCGGTAGATGTGGAAGTCACCAGTGCATTTGCATTGAACCAAGAACAGCAAGACAAACTCGCCAAGGTTCTCAGTGCACGACTCAACCGGGAAGTGCGCCTGCAAGCTTCGGAGGACGCATCACTGATTGGTGGTGTTGTTATCCGCGCCGGCGACCTGGTTATCGATGGCTCGATTCGCGGCAAAATCGCGAAACTTGCCGAAGCATTGAAATCTTGAGTTTGAAGGGGCAGCAGAGCAATGCAGCAACTCAATCCTTCCGAAATAAGTGAAATTATCAAGGGCCGCATCGACAAGCTCGATGTGACCTCCCAAGCCCGTAACGAAGGCACTGTCGTCAGCGTATCTGACGGCATCGTGCGGATTCACGGTCTGGCCGACGTTATGTACGGCGAGATGATCGAGTTTCCGGGCGGCGTCTACGGTATGGCCCTCAACCTGGAGCAAGACTCCGTAGGTGCCGTTGTACTGGGCTCCTACCAGTCGCTGGCCGAAGGCATGAGCGCCAAGTGCACTGGCCGCATCCTCGAGGTTCCTGTTGGTAAGGAGCTGCTGGGTCGCGTGGTCGATGCACTGGGTAACCCCGTTGACGGCAAAGGTCCGCTGAACAACACCGAGACCGACGCGGTCGAGAAAGTTGCTCCAGGCGTGATCTGGCGTAAGTCGGTAGACCAGCCTGTACAGACTGGCTACAAGGCTGTCGATGCCATGATTCCTGTCGGCCGTGGCCAGCGTGAGCTGATCATCGGTGACCGTCAGATCGGTAAAACCGCTCTGGCGATCGACGCGATCATCAACCAGAAGAACAGCGGCATTTTCTGCGTCTACGTAGCCATCGGTCAGAAACAATCGACCATCGCCAACGTGGTTCGCAAACTGGAAGAAAACGGCGCCCTGGCCAACACGATCATCGTGGCGGCCAGTGCTTCGGAATCTCCTGCGCTGCAATTCCTGGCACCGTACTCCGGTTGCACCATGGGTGAATTCTTCCGCGACCGCGGTGAAGACGCGCTGATCGTTTATGACGATCTGTCCAAGCAAGCAGTGGCTTACCGCCAGATTTCCCTGCTGCTGCGCCGTCCACCAGGCCGTGAAGCTTACCCAGGCGACGTGTTCTATCTCCACTCCCGTCTGCTGGAGCGTGCATCGCGCGTATCCGAAGAGTACGTAGAGAAGTTCACCAACGGCGCAGTGACCGGCAAAACCGGTTCCCTGACCGCACTGCCGATCATCGAAACCCAGGCTGGCGACGTTTCCGCGTTCGTTCCGACCAACGTGATTTCCATCACCGACGGTCAGATCTTCCTGGAATCGGCCATGTTCAACTCAGGCATCCGCCCTGCAGTGAACGCCGGTGTTTCGGTATCCCGTGTGGGTGGTGCCGCTCAGACCAAGATCATCAAGAAGCTGTCCGGTGGTATCCGTACCGCTCTGGCTCAGTACCGTGAACTGGCGGCATTCGCCCAGTTCGCTTCTGACCTGGACGAAGCGACCCGTAAGCAACTTGAGCATGGTCAGCGCGTTACCGAGCTGATGAAGCAGAAGCAATACGCCCCGATGTCGATCGCTGACATGGCGTTGTCGCTGTATGCCGCTGAGCGTGGGTTCCTGACCGACGTTGAAATCGCCAAGGTCGGCAGCTTTGAACAAGCGCTGATTGCTTACTTCAACCGCGATCACGCCGAATTGATGGCGAAGATCAACGTGAAGGGTGACTTCAATGACGACATCGACGCTGGCATGAAAGCCGGTATCGAGAAGTTCAAGGCCACCCAAACCTGGTAAGCCGCAGCGGGAGCCGCAAGGCTCCCGCTTGCTAACCTGATAGGTGTTACATGGCAGGCGCAAAAGAGATTCGCAGTAAGATTGCGAGCATCAAAAGCACGCAAAAAATTACCAGCGCCATGGAAAAAGTGGCGGTCAGCAAAATGCGCAAGGCACAAATGCGCATGGCTGCTAGCCGTCCTTATGCGGAGCGTATCCGCCAGGTAATTGGGCATCTGGCCAACGCCAACCCGGAATACCGCCACCCGTTCATGATCGACCGCGAAGTAAAGCGTGTGGGTTATGTGGTTGTGAGCAGTGACCGTGGTCTGTGTGGTGGTCTGAATACCAACCTGTTCAAGGCCCTGGTCAAGGACATGGCGGTAAACCGCGAAAAAGGCGTCGAGATCGATCTGTGCGTGATTGGTAGCAAGGGTGCGGCCTTCTTCCGCAACTTCGGCGGTAACGTCGTTGCAGCTATCAGCCACCTGGGTGAAGAGCCGTCGATCAATGACTTGATCGGTAGCGTCAAGGTGATGCTGGATGCGTACCTGGAAGGCCGGATTGACCGCCTGTCCGTGGTATCCAACAAGTTCATCAACACCATGACCCAGCAACCTACCGTGGAACAGTTGGTTCCATTGGTTGCGACCCCGGATCAGGAACTCAAGCACCACTGGGACTACCTCTACGAACCAGACGCCAAAGAGCTGCTTGACGGCTTGATGGTGCGCTACGTGGAGTCGCAGGTGTACCAGGCGGTGGTCGAGAACAACGCAGCTGAACAAGCGGCGCGGATGATCGCGATGAAAAACGCTACCGACAACGCCGGTGATCTGATCAGCGATTTGCAGCTGGTCTACAACAAGGCGCGTCAGGCTGCGATCACCCAAGAGATCTCGGAAATCGTCGGCGGCGCTGCCGCGGTTTAACGGTTCAAATATTCAGAGGATCCAGCTATGAGTAGCGGACGTATCGTTCAAATCATCGGCGCCGTTATCGACGTGGAATTTCCACGCGACAGCGTACCGAGCATCTACAACGCGCTGAGTGTACAAGGCGCGCAAACTACTCTGGAAGTTCAGCAGCAGCTGGGCGACGGCGTAGTTCGTACCATTGCGATGGGTTCCACCGAAGGCTTGAAGCGCGGTCTGGGCGTCATCGACTCTGGCGCTGCCATCTCCGTACCGGTCGGTAAAGCGACCCTGGGCCGGATCATGGACGTACTGGGCAACCCGATTGACGAAGCGGGCCCGATCGACACCGACGAGCGCTGGGGCATTCACCGTCCTGCGCCATCCTTCGCGGAACAGGCAGGCGGCAACGACCTGCTGGAAACCGGCATCAAGGTTATCGACCTGGTTTGCCCGTTCGCCAAGGGCGGTAAAGTGGGCCTGTTCGGTGGTGCCGGTGTAGGCAAAACCGTCAACATGATGGAACTGATCCGTAACATCGCCATCGAGCACAGCGGTTACTCCGTGTTCGCCGGTGTGGGCGAGCGTACCCGTGAGGGTAACGACTTCTACCACGAGATGAAGGACTCCAACGTTCTGGACAAAGTGGCGCTGGTTTACGGTCAGATGAACGAGCCGCCGGGAAACCGTCTGCGCGTCGCCCTGACCGGCCTGACCATGGCCGAGAAGTTCCGTGACGAAGGTAACGACGTTCTGTTGTTCGTCGACAACATCTACCGTTACACCCTGGCCGGTACTGAAGTATCCGCACTGCTGGGCCGTATGCCTTCGGCAGTGGGTTACCAGCCGACCCTGGCTGAAGAGATGGGCGTTCTGCAAGAACGTATCACTTCGACCAAGGAAGGTTCGATCACCTCGATCCAAGCGGTATACGTACCTGCGGACGACTTGACCGACCCGTCGCCAGCGACCACCTTCGCCCACTTGGACGCCACCGTCGTACTGTCCCGTGACATCGCCTCCCTGGGTATCTACCCAGCGGTCGACCCACTGGACTCGACTTCGCGCCAGCTGGACCCGAACGTAATCGGCCAGGACCACTACGACACCGCTCGCGGCGTCCAGTACGTTCTGCAACGTTACAAAGAGCTGAAGGACATCATCGCGATCCTGGGTATGGACGAGCTGTCGGAAGCCGACAAGCAGTTGGTAAACCGTGCTCGTAAGATCCAGCGTTTCTTGTCGCAGCCGTTCTTTGTGGCTGAAGTCTTCACCGGTGCCTCGGGTAAATACGTTTCCCTGAAAGACACCATTGCTGGCTTCAAAGGCATCCTCAACGGTGACTACGACCACCTGCCAGAACAAGCGTTCTACATGGTTGGCGGCATCGAAGAAGCGATCGAGAAAGCCAAGAAACTGTAATCCAGGCGCCCGGCAACGGGCGCTCATCAGGTTGAGGCAATCAGATGGCTATGACAGTCCATTGCGATATCGTCAGTGCGGAAGGGGAAATCTTCTCCGGTCTGGTCGAGTTGGTAGTAGCGCACGGCGAGCTGGGTGATCTTGGTATCGCCATGGGCCACGCCCCGCTGATCACCAGCTTGAAGCCGGGTCCGATCACGCTGACCAAGCAGGGCGGGGACAAGGAGGTGTTTTACATCTCCGGTGGTTTCCTCGAGGTTCAGCCGAACATGGTCAAGGTACTTGCCGACACCGTGCAACGTGCTGCCGACCTGGACGAAGCGTCTGCTCAGGAAGCCGTCAAGGCTGCCGAGAAGGCCCTGAACGAAAAAGGCGCAGACTTCGACTACGGTTCTGCTGCTGCACGTCTGGCCGAGGCCGCAGCCCAGCTGCGTACCGTCCAGCAGATCCGCAAGAAGTTTGGCGGCTAAGCCGTCACGCGTCCTGTGTGATTGATTAAAAAGGGTAGCCTCGGCTACCCTTTTTCTTTTTTTGCAAAACACTTCTCTGGTCTGAATCCGGACCGCCCAGGATTGGTAGCCATTCATGTCTCTCGAAATCGTAATTCTCGCCGCCGGCCAAGGCACCCGCATGCGTTCGGCCCTGCCCAAGGTGCTGCACCCGGTTGCCGGTAACTCCATGCTGGGCCACGTTATCCACAGCGCCCGGCAGCTGGCGCCGCAGCGCATCCATGTGGTGATTGGGCACGGTGCCGACGTGGTACGTGAGCGCCTGGCGGCCGATGACCTGAATTTCGTCCTGCAAGACAAACAACTGGGCACTGGCCACGCGACCGCCCAGGCGGTGCCGTTCATCACGGCCGACACCGTACTGATCCTCTACGGCGACGTGCCGCTGATTGAAGTGCAAACCCTGCAGCGCCTGCTCAAGCACGTGGTTGCGGGCCAAATGGGCTTGCTCACCGTGGAGCTGGACGACCCCACTGGCTACGGCCGCATCGTGCGTGATGCCGCAGGCAAAGTGGCGGCCATCGTTGAACACAAAGACGCCACTGAAGCCCAACGCGCCATCACCGAAGGCAACACCGGCATTCTTGCCGTCCCGGCGAACCGCCTGGCTGATTGGATGAGCCGTTTGTCCAATAACAACGCACAGGGCGAGTACTACCTGACCGACGTGATCGAAATGGCCGTCAACGATGGCCTGCTGGTGGCCACCGAGCAGCCCCACGACCCGATGGAAGTGCAGGGCGCCAACGACCGCAAACAACTGGCCGAACTCGAGCGTCATTACCAACTGCGCGAAGGCCGCCGCCTGATGGCCCAAGGCGTGACCCTGCGCGACCCGGCCCGGTTTGACGTGCGCGGTGAGGTCACCGTGGGCCGCGACGTACTGATCGACATCAACGTGATCCTGGAAGGCCGCGTGGTGATCGAAGACGACGTGGTCATCGGTCCCAACTGCGTGATCAAAGACAGCACCCTGCGCAAGGGCGTAGTGGTCAAGGCCAACAGCCACCTTGAAGGGGCCGTGATGGGCGAGGGCAGCGATGCCGGCCCGTTCGCACGGCTGCGCCCGGGCAGCGTGCTGGAAGCAAAAGCCCATGTGGGTAACTTCGTCGAGCTGAAAAACGCGCACATGGGCGAAGGGGCCAAGGCGGGCCACTTGACCTACCTGGGCGACGCGGTCATCGGCGCCCGCACCAACATCGGCGCTGGCACCATCACCTGCAACTATGACGGGGCGAACAAGCACAAGACCGTGCTGGGCGAAGACGTATTCATCGGCTCCAACAACTCGCTGGTGGCCCCGGTGACGGTGGGCGACGGCGCCACCACGGCAGCCGGTTCTACCATCAATCAGGCTGTGGATAACTTGCAGCTTGGTGTGGCCCGCGCTCGTCAGCGCAATATCGATGGCTGGAAACGCCCGGTCAAACTGCCGAAAGCCTGAGTTATCCACATCCCTCTCAACCACGGGGAGCAGCGCTTGCCTGCTCTCCGTCGGCGTTGTTCATCCCTAAAATCTTTCCCGCTGGCTTGACGTCACCCGCCCAATAGGTTTTGATTGCGTTCGTTATCTTTCGGATCGAAACTTAAAGCCACCATGTCGAAACGAAATACCCCCCAACGCCGTCACAATATCCTCACCCTGCTTAATGAGCAGGGCGAAGTGAGTGTGGACGAACTGGCCAAACGTTTTGAAACCTCCGAGGTCACTGTCCGCAAGGACTTGGCGGCCCTCGAAAGTAACGGCCTGTTGCTGCGCCGCTACGGTGGCGCCATCACCATGCCTCAAGAGCTGGTGGGCGACCCCGCCCAGCCCGTCTCGGCCTACAAGCGCGCCATCGCCCGTGCGGCCGTCAAACGCCTGCGTGAACACGCCCGCATCATCATCGACAGCGGCAGCACCACCGCCGCCATGATCCCCGAGCTGGGCCATCAGCCTGGCCTGGTGGTCATGACCAACTCCCTGCACGTGGCCCGCGCCTTGAGCGAGCTGGAGCACGAACCGGTGCTGCTCATGACCGGCGGCACCTGGGACCCGCATTCGGACTCGTTCCAGGGCCAGGTTGCCGAACAGGTGCTGCGCTCGTACGACTTCGACCAACTGTTTATTGGCGCTGATGGCATCGACCTGGTGCGTGGTACCACCACCTTCAACGAACTGCTGGGCCTGAGCCGGGTGATGGCTGAGGTGGCCCGTGAAGTGGTGGTGATGGTGGAGTCCGACAAGATCGGCCGCAAGATTCCCAACCTGGAACTGCCCTGGGGCAGCGTCCATACCCTTATTACCGATGATCGCCTGCCTCTTGAGGCCCGCGACCAGATCCAAGCCCGCGGCATCACGCTGATTTGCGCGGCAGTCATCTAGGAGAAAACCCATGTGTGGAATTGTTGGTGCAGTTGCCGAACGTAACATCACGGCCATCCTGGTCGAAGGCCTCAAACGCCTCGAATACCGCGGCTACGACAGCGCAGGCGTGGCGGTTTTCACCAACGCCGGCAAACTCGAGCGCGCCCGTCGCCCGGGCAAGGTCAGCGAACTGGCACAGGCCTTGGCAGAAGAGCCGCTGGTCGGCCGCCTGGGCATTGCCCACACCCGCTGGGCCACCCACGGCGCGCCCTGCGAGCGTAACGCGCACCCGCACTTTTCTGGCGACCTGGCCGTGGTGCACAACGGCATCATCGAAAACCACGAAGTGCTGCGTGAGCAACTCAAGGGCCTGGGCTATACCTTCTCGTCGGACACCGACACCGAAGTCATCGCCCACCTGCTCAACCACAAACTCAAAGACCTGGGCGACCTTACCCGCGCCCTCAAGGCCACCGTCAAAGAACTGCACGGCGCCTATGGCCTGGCCGTGATCAGCGCCAGCCAGCCCGACCGCCTCGTGGCCGCGCGCAGTGGCAGCCCGCTGGTGATCGGCCTGGGCCTGGGCGAAAACTTCCTGGCCTCCGACCAACTGGCCCTGCGCCAGGTCACCGACCGTTTCATGTACCTGGAAGAGGGCGATATTGCCGAGATCCGCCGCGAAAGCGTGTCGATCTGGGACGTCAACGGCCAGCCCGTCGAACGCGAAGCCGTGCAATACCGCGACGGCGCCGAAGCGGCGGACAAGGGCGAGTTCCGCCACTTTATGCTCAAGGAAATCCACGAACAACCCGCCGTGGTGCAACGCACCCTGGAAGGCCGTCTGAGCCAGAACCAGGTGCTGGTCCAGGCCTTCGGCCCGCAAGCCGCCGAGCTGTTCGCCAAGGTGCGCAACGTGCAGATCGTCGCCTGCGGCACCAGCTACCACGCCGGTATGGTCGCGCGTTACTGGCTCGAAGAACTGGCCGGTATCCCGTGCCAGGTCGAAGTCGCCAGCGAGTTCCGCTACCGCAAAGTGGTGGTGCAGCCCGACACCCTGTTCGTCACCATTTCCCAGTCCGGCGAAACCGCTGACACCCTGGCCGCCCTGCGCAACGCCAAGGAGTTGGGCTTCCTCGGTAGCCTGGCCATCTGCAACGTGGGCATCAGCTCGCTGGTGCGCGAGTCGGACCTGACCCTGCTGACCCAGGCCGGGCGCGAAATCGGCGTGGCCTCCACCAAAGCCTTCACCACCCAACTGGTGAGCCTGCTGCTGCTGACCCTGTCCCTGGGCCAGGTCCGTGGCACCCTGGCCGCGGGCGTCGAGGCCGAACTGGTCGAAGAACTGCGCCGCCTGCCCACCCGCCTGGGCGAAGCCCTGGCCATGGACGGCACGGTGGAAAAAATCGCCGAGCTGTTCGCCGACAAACACCACACCCTGTTCCTGGGCCGTGGCGCGCAATACCCGGTGGCAATGGAAGGCGCCCTGAAACTCAAGGAAATCTCCTACATCCACGCCGAAGCCTACCCCGCTGGCGAACTCAAACACGGCCCGCTGGCACTGGTGGATGACGACATGCCCGTGGTCACCGTGGCCCCAAACAACGAACTGCTGGAAAAGCTCAAATCCAACCTGCAGGAAGTGCGCGCCCGTGGCGGCCAGTTGATCGTGTTCGCCGACGAAAAAGCCGGCATGACCAACGGTGAAGGCACCCATGTGATCAACATGCCGCACATCCACGACACCCTGGCGCCGATCTTCTACACCCTCCCGTTGCAATTGCTGTCGTACTACGTGGCAGTGCTCAAGGGGACAGACGTGGACCAGCCGCGCAACTTGGCGAAGTCGGTGACGGTGGAGTAGGTTGTGAAGATTGGTTTGGTGATGCTCTTCAGGATTTAAAACCGTCTCGTTTGGGGCCTCAGTGGGCTCCAAACGACTCTCTCCTTCGTGAGCGTTTTTCTGGCAGAGACGGAGCACTCGTTAACGAGCATCTGCTTTTGGAGTGCAGAGTCCGCCTGAGCGGTCAGTCGCTGTCGTCAAGCAAGTTGTTCAATGCGATGGCCCGCAATTCGCGAACCTTATTAATACTTTTTTCGGGCGAAGATCTCACTACATCGCGGGGATCATTGATGCGCACCCGTCCATACCCATCAATGATGAACTGTAAGTCTTCAATGTGCACGTTGTGGGTTTTCAACTTGGCAATGATAGCGTCGCAGTCCTTTTGGACATTTGTATTAAACCTGACGTCGCTGGGAAAGCTCGTGCGGTTATGAATTACGTCCTCAGAATCGATTGCGTTATGAATGTAGTCTTTGGAAAGACCCACCTGGCCCTTATAGTCGACCAGCGCATGCGCATCGACTACCGGAAACCCCAAGTCTTTCAGCTGCTTGGTCAGTTGCATTTCTTTTTCAGCGTAGTCACTCGGCGGAATGTTTCCGGTGGTGCCGGCGCGGATCAGACACACACATTGCCTGGCATCCTGTTGAGAATGGTAGACATCTTTTTGGCTGCCGGTTCCAAGCTTTACACCTAACGACGCAATAGCGTTAAATCTAGTGTGCTGTTCGCGAAATAAATTTCTGAGTAATTCGTCTACACTTCAAACGTCACCCCTGCCTTGGAGAGCTGACAGTGAGCGCTCTGGACATCACGCTTAGCCCCGAAGAAAAGACCGAACTGAAACGGCGCGTTCGCTCTGCGACCATCCCCCGATCGTGTCCCTGGAAGTGGTGTAACTCATCATGGCCTTGGCCGCTGAGTTTGCC
>NZ_JBSVWN010000040.1:0-56202 GCF_054071325.1 Pseudomonas sp. SDO5215_S409
ATCGTCAAGATTAAATTCCGAAACCCCAATTGCGAAAGCAGTTGGGGTTTTGTTTATGTACTTGAAAAGTGCCGACAGGTATCTGTGCCTACCCTTCGCTTCTATGCAATACCCTAATGCATGGCTATCATGCGTGCCTCATTGAGGCGGGACATGCATGCTGACGTTGTTAAAACTCTTGAAAGACGGTCGATTTCACTCCGGGGAGGCCCTGGGGGTTGCCTTGGGCGTCAGTCGCAGCGCTGTATGGAAACAGCTCCAACACCTCGAGGCAGAATTGAATTTGCCTGTCCATAAAGTCCGCGGGAAGGGGTATCAATTAGCCTCTCCTTTGGTGTTGCTGAGCGCTGACGATATTGCCGTTCATGCGCCGTCTTCTGCCCTGCCTATTTATATCTCCGACTCCGTCGACTCAACCAATGCTGAAGCCATGCGTAGGATTGAGGCTGGCCAACGGGCGCCTTTCCTGGTGCTCTCTGAGCAGCAAACCGCGGGAAGGGGAAGGAGGGGGCGTAAGTGGGTCAGCCCGTTCGCACAAAATATCTACTACAGCCTGGTGTTGCGGATTGACGGCGGTCTGCGGCAGTTGGAGGGGCTGAGTCTCGTTGTGGGCTTGGCGGTTATGCAGGCGCTGAGAGAGGTCGGCGTAGCGAATGCTGGTCTCAAATGGCCCAACGATGTCCTGGTTGGGCGCAAAAAAATCGCGGGCATTCTCCTTGAGTTGATTGGTGATCCGGCGGATGTTTGTCACGTGGTCCTGGGTGTGGGGATTAACGTAAACATGCAGAAGGCGGCAGATGTCGACCAGCTATGGACGTCGGTCCAGGTAGAGACAGGCTCTTCTGTTGACCGTAACTATCTTGTGGCGCGGCTTGGGGCCCAGTTGCTGGCCTACATTGAACGTCACCGATCTTCGGGCTTTTCTGCGATACAGAGTGAGTGGGAGCAGAATCATTTGTGGCAGGGGCGCCCTGTGTCGCTGATCGCCGGGGTCAATCAGGTCGATGGTGTTGTACTAGGCATTGATGGCCAGGGAGCTTTGCGCTTGAGCGTAGAGGGCGTCGAAAAAATATACAGCGGTGGTGAGTTAAGCCTGAGGTTGCGTGATGATTCTTGAGCTCGACTGTGGAAATAGCTTTATCAAGTGGCGAGTGCTTGAGTCGGGGCACGGACCTGTTTTTGCAGAAGGGGTTGTCGGTTCGGACGCGGCGTTGATCGACAGTCTCTCGGCACGTGCAAATTTGGCATTAACGCAGTGTCGGCTGGTAAGTGTCCGTGCGCAGGAAGAGACAGATGGGCTGGTAGCGGCGCTAACAAGTGCTTTTAAGCTTAGCGTGACGTGTGCGGCGCCAGCGCGACAGATGGCAGGGGTGAGCAACGGCTATAACGACTTTGAGCGCCTGGGGTTGGATCGCTGGTTGGCAATGCTTGGTGGATTTCAGCTGGCTTCAGGGGCGTGCCTGGTACTTGATTTCGGTACGGCTGCCACCGCAGATTTTATTTCGGCGACGGGCGAGCATCTCGGGGGGTTCATTTGTCCTGGTATGCCGCTTATGCGCAGTCAGTTGAGAACCCACACGCGCAAAATTCGTTATGACGACACAGCGGCTGAGCGAGCGGTAGAGCAATTATCACCAGGTCGTACAACCGTTGAGGCGGTTGAGCGGGGTTGTACACTGATGCTTCGGGGTTTTGTTCTTACCCAGCTAGAGATAGCTCGTGGCTATTGGGGTAATGACTTCACCGTGTTTCTGACGGGTGGGGATGCCGACCTGATTTCTGATGCTGTGCCCCTCGCGCGGCGGGTGCCCGATCTTGTTTTTGTGGGTTTGGCGATGGCGTGCCCCTTGTCCTGAGGTTTTTATGCGTTGGCTGTTTTTGCTCTTGCTGGTCCTTAACGGCTTTTATTACATCTGGCATCAACAAGAAGCGCCCCTTCGGGCTAAAGATGTCACGCCATTGTCCCTCTATCGTGGCTCCCAGCAGGATATTCGCTTGTTAAGTGAGTCAGCAGGTGTCGCTGTGCGTCGAGACGGCGCCAAGACGCCCGAGGAGCAAAGCGCTTGCCTGTATATCGGCGGTCTCACGGAGCTTAAGGAGGCGAAAGCCTTGGAGCAGCGCCTGACCAGCCTGGATATAAAGGTGCGCTTGCAATCGTTCACGGCGGCCGATCTGCCAGGGTATTGGTTGCGAGTGGCGCCTGAAAGCAGGCGTCTGGCTGATGATCTGCCCTTTGAAAAGCTTGCCAATGAATTCAATGAGTTAAAACATAAAATAATGCAGTGCGAAGGCATTGCAACTGTCGAATAGTTTGCATAGAATGGCGCCCGCTCCGCAGTGAAGACCTCTAAGGCAGTCAGTGCGAAGCAAGCGTCAATGCAGCTAAGCTCAGGATTTTAATGAGAAAATGCTTGACAGAAGGCCGGCGTGATGTAGAATGCCGGCTTGCTCAGGAGGGGTTCCCGAGCGGCCAAAGGGATCAGACTGTAAATCTGACGTCTACGACTTCGAAGGTTCGAATCCTTCTCCCTCCACCATTTTAAGCGTGAGCTGCAGGCTCCGCGGGTATAGTTTAGTGGTAGAACCTCAGCCTTCCAAGCTGATGATGCGGGTTCGATTCCCGCTACCCGCTCCAAGTTTGCAGGTTGTGCAAAGTGTTACGCTCTTGTAGCTCAGTTGGTAGAGCACACCCTTGGTAAGGGTGAGGTCAGCGGTTCAAATCCGCTCAAGAGCTCCATAATATGAAGGCAGATATGAGAATATCTGCCTTTGTTTTAACAGCTGCCTCGGCTTGAATGATTGTTTGCTGGCGTACTGCCGCTAGGTTCAGGTCTTAGTGAGGTTGGTTGTTGTAAAGTCTTTTTCAGATCGGCATAATGGTCGGCCTGATTTTGTTTTAGGTCAGTAGCTCAATTGGCAGAGCGACGGTCTCCAAAACCGTAGGTTGGGGGTTCGATTCCCTCCTGACCTGCCAGATTCACGTGGTGTGTCTGGCTTTCTTTTCACAGGATCTTCATAGATGACTCCTAAGGCTGAAGCTCAAAGCTCTCGTTTCGATCTGGTCAAGTGGCTCGTTGTAGTTGCTTTGGTGGTCGTGGGCGTCGTTGGTAATCAGTATTACTCTGGTTCGCCGATTCTGTATCGTGTGCTCGCTTTGCTTGTTCTCGCTGCGCTTGCTGCCTTTGTAGGCTTGCAGACTGCCAAGGGTAAGTCTTTTGCGGTACTGGTCAAGGAAGCCCGCGCCGAGATACGTAAAGTCGTTTGGCCAACTCGCCAAGAAACCACCCAGACCACTCTGATTGTTGTAGCTGTGGTTCTGGTTATGGCGCTGCTGTTGTGGGGGCTCGATTCCCTGCTCGGTTGGCTTGTTTCCTTGATCGTCGGCTAAGGGTGTCCCGTGGCTAAGCGTTGGTATGTTGTTCATGCTTACTCGGGTTACGAGAAGCATGTGATGCGTTCCCTGGTGGAGCGTGTGAAGCTTGCAGGCATGGAAGATGGCTTCGGCGAAATTCTGGTCCCCACTGAAGAAGTGGTTGAGATGCGCAATGGCCAGAAGCGCAAAAGTGAGCGTAAGTTCTTTCCAGGCTACGTGCTTGTACAGATGGATATGAACGAGGGTACTTGGCACTTGGTCAAGGATACGCCTCGTGTCATGGGCTTTATTGGCGGTACCGCTGATAAGCCTGCTCCTATCACCGACAAAGAAGCAGAAGCTATTCTGCGTCGTGTCGCTGATGGCAGCGACAAGCCGAAACCCAAGACGCTTTTTGAGCCGGGTGAGGTTGTACGTGTTACAGATGGTCCGTTTGCTGACTTTAACGGCACCGTCGAAGAGGTTAACTACGAAAAGAGCCGGATTCAGGTCGCGGTGCTCATTTTCGGTCGCTCTACTCCGGTAGAGCTAGAGTTCAGCCAGGTCGAGAAGGTCTAGCTGAGCAAGCATCCCAACCCCGCAGCCTTAGGCTGTGGGGTTTTGTCGTCACTGGGATAAACGCGCAAGTAACCGGGGAGCCTTTCGAGGCGCTTGAACCCGTAATTGGAGTGCCTCATGGCCAAGAAGATTACCGCTTACATCAAGCTGCAAGTTAAGGCCGCTCAGGCCAACCCAAGTCCACCTGTCGGCCCGGCTCTGGGTCAGCACGGCGTGAACATCATGGAATTCTGCAAGGCTTTCAACGCCCGTACTCAGGGTCTTGAGCCAGGTCTGCCGACTCCAGTGATCATCACTGTATACAGCGACCGTAGCTTCACTTTCGAAACCAAGTCGACCCCGGCTTCGGTTCTGTTGAAGAAAGCTGCAGGTCTGACCAGCGGTTCCGCTCGTCCAAACACCGTTAAGGTTGGCACCGTGACTCGTGCTCAGCTGGAAGAAATCGCGAAAACCAAAAACGCGGATCTGACTGCAGCTGATATGGATGCTGCCGTGCGTACCATCGCCGGTTCTGCTCGTAGCATGGGCCTTAACGTGGAGGGTGTGTAATGGCTAAGCTGACCAAGCGCCAAAAGGCTATCGCCGGCAAAATCGAAGCAGGCAAGGCTTACAACTTTGAAGACGCAGCTGCTCTGCTGACCGAGCTGTCGACTGTCAAGTTCAGTGAGTCTGTAGACGTTGCTGTGAACCTGGGCGTTGACCCACGTAAATCCGACCAGGTTGTTCGCAGCGCTACTGTGCTGCCACACGGCACTGGCAAGACTGTACGTGTTGCTGTCTTCACCCAAGGCCCGGCAGCTGAAGCTGCTCTGGCCGCTGGTGCTGATCGCGTTGGTATGGATGACCTGGCTGCCGAAATGAAAGGCGGCGACCTGAACTATGACGTGGTTATTGCTTCTCCGGATGCAATGCGCGTTGTGGGTCAGTTGGGTCAGATCCTGGGTCCACGCGGCCTGATGCCTAACCCTAAAGTCGGTACTGTGACTCCAGACGTAGCAGGTGCGGTCAAAAACGCCAAGGCTGGTCAGGTTCGTTATCGCACCGACAAAAACGGCATCATTCACACCTCCGTTGGCAAAGTCGGTTTCGACGCTGTCAAGCTGAAGGAAAACGTTGAAGCCCTGATCGCTGACCTGAAGCGTATCAAGCCAGCTTCCTCGAAAGGTATCTACGTCAAGCGCGTCACCCTGAGCACCACTATGGGCCCAGGTCTGGTCATCGACCAAGGTTCGCTGAACGTATAAGACACGAATTGACGCAGTTGTTTGCGTCAATTGAAAAAATTGGGGTCCCTGCCTGGCGGGGGCTATCCAAGACCGTAGGCGGCGAAAGCCTTAAACCATAAGCCTACGCAGATGGTGCTCCCGGTTCCTTACCGAATCAGACACCAAAACGACATCCGGCTCAGGCCAGATGAAACGGTAACAAGCAGGAGTTAAACCCGTGGCAATTAATCTCGAAGACAAGAAGGCCATCGTCGCTGAAGTCAACGAGGCTGCCAAAGTCGCTCTGTCCGCTGTCGTGGTTGATGCCCGTGGCGTAACAGTAGGCGCAATGACCGGACTCCGTAAAGAGGCTCGTGAAGCTGGCGTTTACGTACGTGTTGTACGTAACACCCTGCTCAAGCGCGCTGTTGCTGACACTGCTTACAGTGTTCTCAACGACGCGTTCACCGGCCCTACCCTGATTGCGTTCTCCAATGAACATCCGGGCGCTGCTGCTCGTATTTTCAAAGAGTTCGCCAAGGGTCAGGACAAGTTCGAGATCAAGGCAGCTGCGTTCGAGGGCAAGTACCTCGCAGCAAATGAAATCGACGTGCTGGCAAGCCTGCCAACCCGTGACGAAGCTATCGCGAAACTGATGAGCGTGATTCAAGGCGCTACCAGCAAGCTGGCTCGTACTCTGGCAGCTATTCGCGACCAGAAGGAAGCTACTGCGGCCTAAGGCTCGGTATCTCTTTGCGCGTATTTTTGTTTATTTCGATGGCCGTACTAGGCTGTCCCCCAATTCAGGAATTGAGTCATGTCTCTGACTAACGAACAAATCATCGAAGCAATCGGCCAGAAAACCGTTCTGGAAGTTGTTGAGCTGATCAAAGCAATGGAAGAAACCTTCGGTGTTACCGCTGCCGTTGCTTCTGCTGGTCCAGCTGCTGCTGCCGCTGTTGTTGAAGAGCAAACCGAGTTCAACGTTGTTCTGGTTGAAGCTGGCGAGAAGAAGGTTAACGTGATCAAGGCAGTTCGTGAACTGACCGGTCTGGGCCTGAAAGAAGCCAAAGAGAAAGTAGACACCGCTCCTCAGGTTGTAGCTGAAGGCGTTTCGAAAGAAGCTGCTGAAGACGCTAAGAAGAAGCTGGAAGAAGCAGGCGCTAAAGTCGAGCTGAAATAAGCATCGACTTCGTGTCTCCAGCCCAAGCGTTAAGCTGAAGGCTGATGGCTGGTGGCTCTTGCCACCGGCCTTTTTCCGTTCTTGGCTGTCGACTAGGTCGCCGCCAAAAACGTGCTGTAGCCACCAATGTGGTGGTGCAAACCATGGGGTTTGCAAGATTTTCTGGCTGCTCCCGTCGGAGGGGCCAAACAAGCAGGTGACCAAGCTGGGGAACGCTGATGGCTTACTCATATACTGAGAAAAAACGTATCCGCAAGGACTTTAGCAAGTTGCCGGACGTCATGGATGTCCCGTACCTTCTGGCTATCCAGCTGGATTCGTATCGTGAATTCTTGCAGGCGGGAGCGACCAAAGATCAGTTCCGCGACGTGGGCCTGCATGCGGCCTTCAAATCCGTTTTCCCGATCATCAGCTACTCCGGCAATGCTGCGCTGGAGTACGTCGGTTATCGCCTGGGTGAACCGGCATTTGATGTCAAAGAATGCGTGTTGCGCGGTGTTACGTACGCCGTACCTCTGCGGGTAAAAGTCCGTCTGATCATTTTCGACAAAGAATCGTCGAACAAAGCGATCAAGGACATCAAAGAGCAAGAAGTCTACATGGGTGAAATCCCCCTGATGACTGAAAACGGTACCTTCGTTATCAACGGTACCGAGCGCGTTATCGTTTCCCAGCTGCACCGTTCCCCGGGCGTGTTCTTTGACCACGACCGCGGCAAGACGCACAGCTCCGGCAAGCTCCTGTACTCCGCGCGGATCATTCCGTACCGCGGCTCGTGGTTGGACTTCGAGTTCGACCCGAAAGACTGCGTGTTCGTGCGTATCGACCGCCGCCGCAAGCTGCCGGCTTCGGTACTGCTGCGCGCGCTGGGTTACAGCACCGAGCAAGTGCTGGACGCGTTCTACACCACCAACATCTTCCATCTGAGCGGCGAAACCCTCAGCCTGGAATTGGTGCCTTCGCGCCTGCGTGGTGAGATCGCCGTTCTGGACATCCAGGACGAAAGCGGCAAGGTCATCGTTGAACAAGGCCGTCGTATTACCGCGCGCCACATCAACCAGATCGAAAAAGCTGGCATCAAGAAGCTGGAAGTGCCGCTGGACTACGTCCTGGGTCGTACCACCGCCAAGGCGATCGTGCACCCGGCGACCGGCGAAATCCTGGCCGAATGCAACACCGAGCTGAACACCGAAGTACTGGCGAAGATCGCCAAGGCCCAGGTTGTTCGCGTCGAGACGCTGTACACCAACGATATCGACTGCGGTCCGTTCATTTCCGACACGCTGAAGATCGACTCCACCAGCAACCAACTGGAAGCGCTGGTCGAGATCTATCGCATGATGCGTCCTGGTGAGCCGCCAACCAAAGACGCTGCCGAAACCCTGTTCAACAACCTGTTCTTCAGCCCTGAGCGCTATGACCTGTCTGCGGTCGGCCGGATGAAGTTCAACCGTCGTATCGGTCGTACCGAGATCGAAGGTTCGGGCGTGCTGTGCAAGGAAGACATCGTCGCGGTACTGAAGACCCTGGTCGACATCCGCAACGGTAAAGGCATCGTCGATGACATCGACCACCTGGGTAACCGTCGTGTTCGCTGCGTAGGCGAAATGGCCGAGAACCAGTTCCGCGTTGGCCTGGTGCGTGTTGAGCGTGCGGTCAAAGAGCGTCTGTCGATGGCAGAAAGCGAAGGCCTGATGCCGCAAGACCTGATCAACGCCAAGCCAGTGGCTGCGGCGGTGAAAGAGTTCTTCGGTTCCAGCCAGCTCTCGCAGTTCATGGACCAGAACAACCCGCTCTCCGAGATTACCCACAAGCGCCGTGTTTCCGCGCTGGGCCCGGGCGGTCTGACCCGTGAGCGTGCAGGCTTTGAAGTTCGTGACGTACACCCGACGCACTACGGTCGTGTTTGCCCGATCGAAACGCCGGAAGGTCCGAACATCGGCCTGATCAACTCCCTGGCCGCCTATGCGCGCACCAACCAGTACGGCTTCCTGGAAAGCCCGTACCGTGTGGTGAAAGACGCACTGGTCACCGACGAGATCGTGTTCCTGTCCGCCATCGAAGAAGCCGATCACGTGATCGCTCAGGCTTCGGCCACGATGAACGACAAGAAAGTCCTGGTCGACGAGCTGGTAGCTGTTCGTCACCTGAACGAGTTCACCGTCAAGGCGCCGGAAGACGTCACCTTGATGGATGTGTCGCCCAAGCAGGTAGTTTCTGTTGCAGCGTCGCTGATCCCGTTCCTGGAGCACGACGACGCCAACCGTGCGTTGATGGGTTCCAACATGCAGCGTCAAGCTGTACCTACCCTGCGTGCTGACAAACCGCTGGTCGGTACCGGCATGGAGCGTAACGTAGCCCGTGACTCCGGCGTTTGCGTCGTGGCTCGTCGTGGTGGCGTGATCGACTCCGTTGATGCCAGCCGTATCGTGGTTCGTGTTGCCGATGACGAAGTTGAAACGGGCGAAGCCGGTGTCGACATCTACAACCTGACCAAATACACCCGCTCGAACCAGAACACCTGCATCAACCAGCGTCCGCTGGTGAGCAAGGGTGATCGCGTTCAGCGTAGCGACATCATGGCCGACGGCCCGTCCACCGACATGGGTGAACTGGCCTTGGGTCAGAACATGCGCATCGCGTTCATGGCATGGAACGGCTTCAACTTCGAAGACTCCATCTGCCTGTCCGAGCGTGTTGTTCAAGAAGACCGCTTCACCACGATCCACATTCAGGAACTGACCTGTGTGGCCCGTGACACCAAGCTTGGCCCAGAGGAAATCACAGCAGACATCCCGAACGTGGGTGAAGCTGCACTGAACAAACTGGACGAAGCCGGTATCGTTTACGTCGGCGCCGAAGTGGGCCCGGGCGACATCCTGGTCGGTAAGGTCACTCCGAAAGGCGAGACTCAACTGACGCCGGAAGAAAAACTGCTGCGCGCGATCTTCGGCGAGAAGGCCAGCGACGTTAAAGACACCTCCCTGCGCGTGCCTACCGGCACCAAAGGTACTGTCATTGACGTACAGGTCTTCACTCGTGACGGCGTTGAGCGTGATAGCCGCGCTCTGTCCATCGAGAAGAGCCAGCTGGACGAGATCCGCAAGGACCTGAACGAAGAGTTCCGTATCGTTGAAGGGGCTACCTTCGAGCGTCTGCGCTCCGCGCTGGTAGGCCACAAGGCCGAAGGCGGCGCTGGCCTGAAGAAAGGTCAGGACATCACCGACGAAGTGCTCGACGGTCTTGAGCACGGCCAGTGGTTCAAGCTGCGCATGGCTGAAGATGCTCTGAACGAGCAACTCGAGAAGGCTCAGGCCTACATCGTTGATCGCCGCCGCCTGCTGGACGACAAGTTCGAAGACAAGAAGCGCAAACTGCAGCAGGGCGATGACCTGGCTCCAGGCGTGCTGAAAATCGTCAAGGTTTACCTGGCAATCCGTCGTCGCATCCAGCCGGGCGACAAGATGGCCGGTCGTCACGGTAACAAAGGTGTGGTCTCCGTGATCATGCCGGTTGAAGACATGCCGCACGATGCCAATGGCACCCCGGTCGACGTCGTCCTCAACCCGCTGGGCGTACCTTCGCGTATGAACGTTGGTCAGATCCTTGAAACCCACCTGGGCCTCGCGGCCAAAGGTCTGGGCGAGAAGATCAACCGTATGATCGAAGAGCAGCGCAAGGTCGCTGACCTGCGTAAGTTCCTGCACGAGATCTACAACGAGATCGGCGGTCGCAACGAAGAGCTGGACACCTTCTCCGACCAGGAAATCCTGGATCTGGCGAAGAACCTGCGCGGCGGTGTGCCTATGGCGACTCCGGTGTTCGACGGTGCCAAGGAAGTTGAAATCAAGGCCATGCTGAAACTGGCAGACCTGCCGGAAAGCGGCCAGATGCAACTGTTCGACGGCCGTACCGGCAACAAATTCGAGCGCCCGGTGACTGTTGGCTACATGTACATGCTGAAGCTGAACCACTTGGTAGACGACAAGATGCACGCGCGTTCTACCGGTTCGTACAGCCTGGTTACCCAGCAGCCGCTGGGTGGTAAGGCGCAGTTCGGTGGTCAGCGTTTCGGGGAGATGGAGGTCTGGGCACTGGAAGCATACGGTGCTGCTTACACTCTGCAAGAAATGCTCACAGTGAAGTCGGACGATGTGAACGGTCGGACCAAGATGTACAAAAACATCGTGGACGGCGATCACCGTATGGAGCCGGGCATGCCCGAGTCCTTCAACGTGTTGATCAAAGAAATTCGTTCCCTCGGCATCGATATCGATCTGGAAACCGAATAACACGTGACGCGAATCGAGAGCGCGGCTGTAAAGCCCGCTCTCTGCTCCGCCAGGAGGAAAGGCCTTGAAAGACCTACTGAATTTGCTGAAAAACCAGGGTCAAGTCGAAGAGTTCGACGCCATCCGTATCGGGTTGGCATCGCCTGAGATGATCCGTTCGTGGTCGTTCGGTGAAGTTAAAAAGCCGGAAACCATCAACTACCGTACGTTCAAACCCGAGCGTGACGGCCTGTTCTGCGCCAAGATCTTTGGCCCGGTAAAGGATTACGAGTGCCTGTGCGGTAAGTACAAGCGCTTGAAGCACCGTGGTGTGATCTGCGAGAAGTGCGGCGTTGAAGTTGCACTGGCCAAGGTTCGTCGTGAGCGCATGGCGCACATCGAACTGGCTTCTCCGGTTGCCCACATCTGGTTCCTGAAATCGCTGCCGTCCCGTATCGGCCTGCTGATGGACATGACCCTGCGTGATATCGAACGCGTTCTCTATTTCGAGAGCTATGTCGTTATCGATCCAGGCATGACCACCCTTGAAAAAGGTCAACTGCTCAACGACGAGCAGTACTTCGAAGCGCTGGAAGAGTTCGGCGACGATTTCGATGCCCGCATGGGTGCCGAGGCTGTCCGCGAACTGCTGCACGCTATCGACCTGGAGCACGAGATTGGTCGCCTGCGTGAAGAAATTCCGCAAACCAACTCCGAAACCAAGATCAAGAAGCTGTCCAAGCGTCTGAAGTTGATGGAAGCCTTCCAGGGTTCCGGCAACCTGCCAGAGTGGATGGTGCTGACCGTTCTGCCGGTTCTGCCGCCAGACCTGCGTCCGCTGGTACCGTTGGACGGTGGTCGTTTTGCGACGTCCGACCTCAACGACTTGTACCGCCGCGTGATCAACCGTAACAACCGCTTGAAGCGCCTGCTCGATTTGTCCGCTCCGGACATCATCGTGCGCAACGAAAAGCGTATGTTGCAAGAAGCTGTCGATGCCTTGCTCGACAACGGTCGTCGTGGCCGCGCTATCACCGGCTCCAACAAGCGTCCTTTGAAATCCCTGGCTGACATGATCAAGGGTAAGCAAGGTCGTTTCCGTCAGAACTTGCTCGGTAAGCGTGTTGACTACTCCGGTCGTTCGGTAATTACCGTAGGCCCGACCCTGCGTCTGCATCAGTGCGGCCTGCCGAAAAAGATGGCTCTGGAGCTGTTCAAACCGTTCATTTTCGGCAAGCTCGAAATGCGCGGTCTGGCGACCACCATCAAAGCGGCCAAGAAAATGGTCGAGCGCGAACTGCCAGAGGTTTGGGACGTTCTCGCTGAAGTGATTCGCGAACACCCAGTGTTGCTCAACCGTGCACCGACCCTTCACCGTCTGGGTATCCAGGCGTTTGAGCCGGTACTGATCGAAGGTAAGGCTATCCAGCTGCACCCGTTGGTCTGTGCTGCGTACAACGCCGACTTCGACGGCGACCAAATGGCCGTGCACGTGCCGCTGACGCTGGAAGCCCAGCTGGAAGCGCGCGCGTTGATGATGTCGACCAACAACATTCTGTCGCCAGCCAACGGTGAGCCAATCATCGTTCCGTCGCAGGACGTTGTATTGGGTCTGTACTACATGACCCGTGAAGCGATCAACGCCAAAGGCGAAGGCCGCGTATTTGCGGATCTGCAAGAAGTTGACCGTGTGTTCCGTGCCGGCGAAGCCGCACTGCACGCCAAGGTTAAAGTGCGGATCAACGAAACCGTCAACGACCGTGACGGCGGCAGCGTGACCAACACCCGTATCGTCGACACCACTGTCGGCCGTGCGCTGTTGTATCAGGTTGTGCCAAAAGGTCTGTCGTACGACGTCGTCAACCTGCCGATGAAGAAAAAGGCGATCTCCAAACTGATCAACCAGTGCTACCGCGTGGTTGGTCTGAAGGAGACGGTGATCTTCGCTGACCAGCTGATGTACACCGGTTTCGCTTATTCGACCATTTCCGGCGTTTCCATCGGTGTTAACGACTTCGTTATCCCGGACGAGAAAGCCCGCATCATCGGTGCTGCCACCGACGAAGTGAAAGAAATCGAAAGTCAGTACGCCTCCGGCCTGGTAACCCAGGGCGAGAAGTACAACAAGGTGATCGACCTTTGGTCCAAGGCCAACGACGAAGTCTCCAAGGCAATGATGGCCAACCTCTCGAAAGAGAAAGTCATCGACCGTCATGGTGACGAAGTTGACCAGGAGTCCTTCAACTCGATGTACATGATGGCCGACTCGGGCGCACGGGGTTCTGCTGCGCAGATCCGTCAGCTCGCCGGTATGCGTGGCCTGATGGCCAAGCCGGATGGCTCCATCATTGAAACGCCGATTACTGCGAACTTCCGTGAAGGTTTGAGCGTACTTCAGTACTTCATCTCCACTCACGGTGCTCGTAAAGGTCTGGCGGATACCGCGTTGAAAACCGCGAACTCCGGTTACCTGACTCGCCGTCTGGTAGACGTTGCACAAGACTTGGTTGTGACCGAGATCGACTGTGGCACCGAGCACGGCCTGCTGATGACGCCGCACATCGAAGGCGGCGACGTTGTAGAGCCATTGGGTGAGCGTGTTCTGGGTCGAGTCATCGCCCGTGACGTATTCAAGCCAGGGACCGAGGAAGTTATCGTTCCTGCCGGCACGCTGGTTGATGAGAAGTGGGTCGAGTTCATCGAGCTCAACAGCATTGACGAAGTGATCGTTCGCTCGCCGATCAGCTGCGAAACCCGCTACGGCATTTGCGCCAAGTGCTACGGCCGTGACTTGGCTCGTGGTCACCAGGTGAACATCGGTGAAGCGGTCGGCGTTATCGCTGCCCAGTCCATCGGTGAGCCGGGTACCCAGCTGACCATGCGTACGTTCCACATCGGTGGTGCGGCAAGCCGGACCTCCGCAGCCGACAGCGTTCAGGTGAAGAATGGCGGTACTGTCCGTCTGCACAACCTGAAACACGTTGAGCGCGTGGATGGTCACCTGGTGGCTGTGTCCCGTTCCGGTGAGCTGGCCATCGCTGATGACTTCGGTCGTGAGCGTGAGCGTTACAAGCTGCCGTACGGTGCTGTGATTTCGGTTAAAGAAGGTGACAAGGTCGACGCTGGCGCAATCGTGGCCAAGTGGGATCCGCACACTCACCCGATCGTTACCGAAATGAAAGGTACCGTGACCTACGTGGGCATGGAAGAAGGCATCACGATCAAGCGTCAGACCGACGAATTGACCGGTATGACCAACATTGAAGTACTCGACGCGAAAGATCGTCCAGCTGCCGGTAAGGACATCCGTCCTGCCGTGAAGATGGTCGACGACAACGGCAAGGACTTGTTGCTGCCAGGTACTGACGTAATCGCTCAGTACTTCCTGCCAGCCAACGCCCTGGTCGGTGTAGCGGACGGTGCGAAGATCGCGATCGGTGATGTTATCGCGCGTATCCCGCAAGAAACCTCGAAAACTCGAGACATCACCGGTGGTCTGCCGCGTGTTGCCGACTTGTTCGAAGCGCGTCGTCCGAAAGAAGCGTCGATTCTGGCTGAAGTCAGCGGCACCATCGCGTTCGGTAAAGAGACCAAGGGCAAGCGCCGTCTGGTCATTACCCCGAACGACGGTAGCGATCCGTACGAAGAGCTGATTCCGAAGTGGCGTCACCTGAACGTGTTCGAAGGCGAACAGGTAAACCGCGGCGAAGTTATCTCCGACGGCCCGAGCGATCCACACGACATCCTGCGTCTGCTGGGTGTGAGTGCGCTGGCCAAGTACATCGTTAACGAGATCCAGGACGTTTACCGTCTGCAAGGCGTGAAGATCAACGACAAGCACATCGAGACGATCCTGCGTCAGATGCTGCGTAAAGTTGAAATCGCTGAATCCGGCGATTCGAGTTTCATCAAGGGCGACCAGATGGAACTGACTCACGTACTGGTAGAAAACGAGCGTCTGGCAACTGAAGACAAATTTGTCTCCAAGTTCACGCGTGTGCTGTTGGGTATCACCAAGGCGTCGTTGTCGACTGAATCGTTCATCTCGGCGGCCTCCTTCCAGGAGACCACTCGCGTACTGACCGAAGCAGCGGTAACCGGCAAGCGCGATTACCTGCGCGGCCTGAAAGAAAACGTGGTCGTGGGTCGACTGATCCCGGCCGGTACCGGTTTGGCTTACCACAGCGAGCGCAAGCGCCGCCGTGATGCTGACAAGCCGTTGCGCGTAAGCGCCAGTGAAGTGGAAGCTGCACTGACCGAAGCGCTGAACTCAAGCGGTAACTGAGTTCTGCGATAAACAAGCCTGGGCCCTGGCCGCCCCGTTCGTCGGATCAAGACAGTAATGTCGGGATTCGGTGAAAGGGGAGGTCGGGGCCTTGCCTTGACTAGGGGCAAGATCCTCTTTAGACTCTTGTACCCCTAAATTTGGCGGGAATTCATTCCTGCCATTTTGCTTTTCTTGCAAGACAATAGCGTCGCAAGACAACAGTGGAGCTAGTAGATGGCAACTATCAACCAGCTGGTACGTCAGCCGCGTAAGCGTATCGTCGAGAAATCCGACGTGCCTGCGCTGCAGAACTGCCCGCAACGTCGTGGCGTATGCACCCGTGTGTATACCACTACGCCGAAAAAACCTAACTCGGCACTGCGTAAAGTATGCCGTGTGCGCCTGACCAACGGTTTCGAGGTTTCCTCGTACATCGGCGGTGAAGGCCACAACCTGCAAGAACACAGCGTGGTACTGATCCGTGGCGGTCGTGTAAAAGACTTGCCAGGTGTGCGTTACCACACCGTTCGCGGCTCCTTGGATACTTCCGGTGTTAAAGGTCGTAACCAGGGTCGTTCGAAGTACGGTACCAAGAAGCCTAAGTAGTCGCGGCTTTTTGTAAAACTGAATCATCTTATTTTCTGAGTCGATAAGAGTAAGGTCGGAGGCGCCCTGCAAGGGGCACGATTCCGAGCGAACCTGAAGACCGTTTGAGGGCTTATCCATGCCAAGAAGACGCGTAGCAGCCAAGCGCGAAGTGCTTGACGATCCAAAATACGGAAGCCAGATCCTGGCCAAGTTCATGAACCACGTGATGGAAAGCGGTAAAAAAGCCGTTGCCGAGCGTATCGTTTATGGCGCGCTGGAAAAGGTTAAAGAGCGTAAGAACAGCGACCCCCTGGAAATCTTCGAGAAAGCTCTCGACGCCATCGCTCCGCTGGTCGAAGTGAAGTCGCGCCGTGTAGGCGGTGCTACTTACCAGGTTCCGGTTGAAGTTCGTCCGTCCCGTCGTAACGCTCTGGCAATGCGCTGGTTGGTAGACTTCGCCCGTAAGCGTGGCGAGAAGTCTATGGCTCTGCGTTTGGCCGGCGAGCTGTTGGACGCTGCTGAAGGTAAAGGTGCTGCTGTTAAGAAGCGTGAAGACGTGCACCGTATGGCTGAAGCTAACAAAGCTTTCTCGCACTACCGCTTCTAAATCCAGCTTCACTAATTTTGCGAGGGCTTTATGGCTCGTACTACTCCGATTAGCCGCTACCGTAACATCGGTATCGTTGCTCACGTGGATGCTGGTAAAACCACCACCACCGAGCGCGTGCTGTTTTACACCGGCAAGAGTCACAAAATGGGCGAGGTGCATGATGGCGCCGCGACCACAGACTGGATGGTTCAGGAGCAGGAGCGTGGTATTACCATTACTTCTGCTGCTATTACCGCCTTCTGGAAAGGTTCCGAGAAGCAGTACAAGGACGAGCACCGCTTCAACGTAATCGATACCCCGGGCCACGTAGACTTCACCATTGAAGTTGAGCGTTCCCTGCGTGTACTCGACGGCGCTGTCGTTGTGTTCTGCGGTACTTCGGGCGTTGAGCCTCAGTCGGAAACCGTATGGCGTCAAGCTAACAAGTACGGTGTTCCACGTCTTGTTTACGTAAACAAGATGGACCGTGCTGGTGCCAACTTCCTGCGCGTGATCGGTCAGATCAAGCAGCGTCTGGGTCACACCCCGGTGCCAATCCAGTTGGCTATCGGTTCCGAAGACAACTTCCAGGGTCAGATCGATCTGATCAACATGGAAGCGGTCTACTGGAACGATTCCGACAAAGGTATGGTTCCTGTTCGTAAGCCTATCCCTGCTGAGCTGCAGGAACTGGCTGACGAGTGGCGCAACAACATGGTTGAGGCTGCTGCCGAAGCCAGCGAAGAGCTGATGAACAAGTACCTCGAAGGTGAAGAACTCACCAACGTGGAAATCAAGGCCGCTCTGCGTCAGCGTACTATCGCCGGCGAGATCGTTCTGGCTGTTTGCGGTTCTTCCTTCAAGAACAAGGGCGTTCCCCTGGTTCTCGACGCCGTTATCGACTTCCTGCCTGCTCCAACCGACATTCCTGCTATCAAGGGTTCCAACCCTGATAACGAGGAAGAAGAGATGGAGCGTCATGCTGACGATAGCGAGCCGTTCTCGGCGCTGGCGTTCAAGATCGCTACCGACCCATTCGTGGGTACTCTGACCTTCGTCCGTGTTTACTCGGGCGTGTTGGCATCCGGCGACGGCGTGATCAACTCGGTCAAGGGCAAGAAAGAGCGTGTGGGTCGTATGGTGCAAATGCACGCAAACGCCCGTGAAGAGATCAAGGAAGTGCGCGCTGGTGACATCGCGGCCCTGATCGGCATGAAGGACGTCACCACCGGTGAGACTTTGTGCGACGCTGCCAAACCAATCATCCTGGTTCGCATGGACTTCCCGGAGCCGGTTATTTCGGTTGCCGTAGAGCCTAAGACCAAGGACGACCAGGAAAAAATGGGTATCGCTCTGGGCAAGCTTGCTCAGGAAGATCCATCTTTCCGTGTCAAAACTGATGAAGAGACTGGTCAGACGATCATCTCCGGCATGGGCGAGTTGCACCTGGACATCCTGGTTGACCGGATGCGCCGTGAGTTCAACGTCGAAGCCAACATCGGTAAGCCTCAGGTTTCCTATCGTGAGCGCATCACGAAGAACTGCGAAATCGAAGGCAAGTTCGTTCGTCAGTCCGGCGGTCGTGGTCAGTTCGGTCACTGCTGGATCCGTTTTGCTCCTGCTGACGAAGGTCAGGAAGGTCTGCAATTCGTGAACGAAGTAGTAGGTGGTGTTGTTCCTAAGGAATACATCCCTGCTATCCAGAAGGGTATCGAAGAGCAGATGAAGAACGGTGTTGTTGCCGGCTATCCGCTGATCGGCCTGAAAGCAACCGTTTTTGACGGTTCTTACCACGACGTCGACTCCAACGAGATGGCGTTTAAGGTGGCTGCTTCCATGGCAACCAAGCAACTGGCCCAGAAGGGCGGTGGTGAGTTGCTTGAGCCAATCATGGCGGTAGAAGTTGTTACACCTGAAGACTATATGGGTGATGTCATGGGCGACCTTAACCGTCGTCGCGGCATGATCTTGGGTATGGAAGACACGGTTTCCGGCAAAGTAATCCGCGCCGAGGTTCCGTTGGGTGAGATGTTCGGTTATGCGACCGACGTTCGCTCCATGTCCCAGGGTCGCGCAAGCTACTCTATGGAATTCAAAAAATACAACACAGCTCCGGCGCACATCGCTGAAACTGTATCCAAAAAACAAGGCTGATTCAGTCCTTTAGGCAAGGAGTTAATTGTCGTGGCTAAAGAAAAATTTGATCGTTCCCTACCACACGTAAACGTTGGCACCATCGGCCACGTTGACCACGGTAAAACCACTCTGACCGCTGCTCTGACTCGCGTCTGCTCCGAAGTTTTCGGTTCGGCTCGTGTTGACTTCGACAAGATCGACAGCGCACCAGAAGAAAAAGCTCGTGGTATCACCATCAACACCGCGCACGTTGAGTACAACTCGACTATTCGTCACTACGCTCACGTTGACTGCCCAGGTCACGCTGACTACGTGAAGAACATGATCACTGGTGCTGCCCAGATGGACGGCGCGATCCTGGTTTGCTCGGCCGCCGATGGTCCGATGCCACAAACTCGTGAGCACATCCTGCTGTCCCGTCAGGTAGGCGTTCCGTACATCGTGGTTTTCCTGAACAAGGCTGACCTGGTAGACGACGCTGAGCTGCTGGAACTGGTTGAGATGGAAGTGCGCGATCTGCTGAGCACTTACGACTTCCCAGGTGATGACACTCCAATCATCATCGGTTCCGCTCGTATGGCGCTGGAAGGCAAAGACGACAACGAAATGGGCACCACTGCCGTTCGTAAACTGGTTGAAACTCTGGACAGCTACATCCCAGAGCCAGTTCGTCTGACCGACAAGCCATTCCTGATGCCAATCGAAGACGTATTCTCGATCTCCGGTCGCGGTACTGTTGTGACTGGTCGTATCGAGCGCGGTATCGTTCGCGTTCAAGATGCTCTGGAAATCGTTGGTCTGCGTGACACCACCACCACCACCTGCACCGGTGTTGAAATGTTCCGCAAACTGCTCGACGAAGGTCGTGCTGGCGAGAACTGCGGCGTTCTGCTGCGTGGTACCAAGCGTGACGACGTTGAGCGTGGCCAAGTTCTGGTTAAGCCGGGTTCGGTTAAGCCGCACACCAAGTTCACCGCAGAAGTTTACGTTCTGAGCAAAGAAGAAGGCGGTCGTCACACTCCGTTCTTCAAAGGCTACCGTCCACAGTTCTACTTCCGTACTACTGACGTGACCGGTAACTGCGAACTGCCAGAAGGCGTTGAAATGGTAATGCCAGGCGATAACATTCAAATGACTGTTACCCTGATCAAAACCATCGCAATGGAAGACGGTCTGCGCTTCGCTATCCGTGAAGGCGGCCGTACCGTTGGTGCAGGCGTTGTGGCTAAAATCATCGAGTAAGCTCTCTTTTGAGTTCGCTTTGATGTTTTGAAAAGGCCCCCGCTTAGCGGGGGCTTTTTTATTGGGTTGACACCTATCTGGGGCGTCTATAGAATTGCGCCTCCTTTTAACGGGTGCATTGCGCCCGGTGGGAATAGCAGCCGGAGTCTGAAATCCAATGCAAAATCAGCAAATCCGTATCAGGTTGAAGGCTTTCGACCATCGCCTGATCGACCAATCCACCCAGGAAATCGTGGAAACCGCGAAACGTACTGGTGCTCAAGTGCGTGGTCCAATTCCACTGCCTACCCGTAAAGAGCGGTTCACCGTTCTGGTCTCCCCGCACGTCAACAAAGACGCGCGTGACCAGTACGAGATCCGTACTCATAAGCGCGTTCTGGACATCGTCCAGCCAACGGATAAAACCGTTGATGCACTTATGAAGCTTGATCTTGCGGCCGGTGTGGAAGTGCAGATCAGCCTCGGCTAAGACTCGGTCTTAGTCGTGTAACGCTCTGAAATGGGCGGCCATAGCGGGTGAAAGCCCCGTACACTCATGAGGTTTACAACATGACTATTGGTGTAGTCGGTCGTAAATGCGGTATGACCCGTATTTTCACCGAAGAAGGTGTCTCCATTCCGGTCACGGTCATTGAGATCGAGCCGAATCGCGTCACCCAGTTCAAAACTGAAGAAACCGATGGCTATCGTGCAGTGCAAGTCACTGTCGGCGAGCGTCGCGCTTCGCGTGTAACAGCTGCTCAGGCGGGTCACTTCGCTAAAGCAAACGTTGCAGCTGGTCGTACCGTGCTGGAATTCCGTCTTGAAGAAGGCGAGTACCAAGCTGGCGATCTGATCAACGCTGAGATCTTCGCTGCTGGTCAACTGGTTGATGTAACCGGTCAGTCCAAAGGTAAAGGCTTCCAGGGTACGATCAAGCGTTGGAATTTCCGTGGCCAAGACAACACTCACGGTAACTCCGTTTCCCACCGCGTCCCGGGCTCTATTGGCCAGTGCCAGACTCCTGGTCGTGTATTCAAGGGCAAAAAAATGTCCGGTCATATGGGCGCTGAGCGCGTGACCGTGCAGTCCCTCGAAGTAGTGCGCGTCGACGCTGAACGCAATCTGTTGTTGGTCAAGGGTGCTGTTCCTGGCGCTACTGGCGGCAACCTGGTTGTACGTCCAGCGGCCAAGGCTCGCGGTTAAGGGGAAGCTGACATGCAATTAAACGTAAATGACGCTCAAGCGATCGAAGTTTCCGAACTGACATTTGGCGGCGAATTCAACGAGACGCTGGTTCACCAAGCAGTCGTGGCCTACATGGCCGGCGGCCGTCAAGGTAGCAAGCAGCAAAAGACCCGTTCCGACGTACGTGGTGGCGGTAAGCGCCCTTGGCGTCAGAAAGGTACTGGCCGTGCTCGTGCCGGTACTATCCGTAGCCCAATCTGGCGTGGCGGCGGTACCACTTTCGCAGCTCGTCCACAGGATCACACTCAGAAGCTCAACAAGAAGATGTACCGCGCAGCTCTGCGCTCCATCCTTGCTGAACTCGTGCGTACTGATCGTCTGGTCGTGGTTCAGGACTTCGCTGTTGAAGCGCCGAAAACCAAAGATCTGCTGAACAAGCTGAACGGCATGGGCCTGACTGACGTCCTGATCGTGTCTGAAGCTGTTGATCAGAACCTGTACCTGGCTGCTCGTAACCTGCCACACGTTGATGTACGTGACGTGCAAGGTTCCGATCCAGTTAGTCTGATCGCATACGACAAGGTGTTGATCACCGTGTCGGCCGTGAAGAAATTCGAGGAGCTGCTGGGATGAACCAGGAACGCGTATTTAAAGTTCTGCTTGGCCCGCACGTTTCCGAAAAGGCTACGGTTCTGGCTGACAAGAAAGGCCAGTTCGTTTTCAAGGTTGCAACTGACGCAACCAAGCTGGAAATCAAGAAGGCCGTCGAAAGCCTGTTCAGCGTGAAAGTAGAGCGTGTGACTACCCTGAATGTTCTGGGTAAGAGCAAGCGTACTGCTCGCGGTCTGGGCAAGCGTAATGACTGGAAGAAGGCAGTTATCTCCCTTCAGCCAGGCCAAGATCTCGATTTCAGCAGCAGTGCTGAGTAAGGAAGGGGTGCATCATGGCAATCGTTAAATGCAAACCGACTTCCCCTGGCCGCCGTTTTGTGGTCAAGGTGGTCAACCAGGAGCTGCATAAAGGCGCTCCTCACGCACCGCTGCTCGAGAAAAAATCGAAGTCTGGTGGTCGTAACAACAATGGTCGTATTACCACCCGTCACGTTGGTGGTGGCCATAAGCAGCATTATCGTCTGGTCGACTTCCGTCGTAACGACAAAGATGGCATCGCTGCCACTGTCGAGCGTATCGAATACGATCCAAACCGTACTGCTCACATCGCTCTGCTGCTGTACGCAGATGGCGAGCGTCGCTACATCATCGCCCCTAAAGGCGTGAGCGCTGGCGACCAGCTGATCGCAGGTGCTTTGGCGCCGATCAAGCCGGGCAACGCTCTGCAGCTGCGCAACATTCCAGTTGGTAGCACCGTACACGGCATCGAATTGAAGCCAGGTAAAGGCGCGCAAATCGCTCGTTCCGCTGGTGCTTCGGCTCAGCTGATCGCTCGTGAAGGTGTCTACGTGACCCTGCGTCTGCGTTCTGGTGAGATGCGTAAAGTGCTGGCTGAATGCCGCGCGACCCTGGGCGAAGTCTCGAACTCCGAGCACAGCCTGCGTTCGCTGGGTAAAGCTGGTGCCAAACGCTGGCGTGGCGTTCGCCCAACCGTTCGTGGTGTTGCCATGAACCCGGTTGACCACCCACACGGTGGTGGTGAAGGTCGTACCTCTGGTGGTCGTCATCCGGTATCGCCATGGGGCTTCCCGACTAAGGGCGCGAAGACTCGTGGTAATAAGCGTACCGACAAAATGATCGTCCGTCGTCGCAAGTAAATAGAGGGATACGACAGTGCCACGTTCTCTGAAAAAAGGTCCTTTTATTGATCTTCACCTACTGAAGAAGATCGAAGTGGCGGCGGAAAAGAACGATCGCAAACCAGTTAAGACCTGGTCGCGTCGTTCGATGATCCTGCCACAAATGGTCGGTCTGACCATCGCAGTACACAACGGTCGTCAGCACGTCCCCGTTCTCGTTAACGAAGACATGGTCGGCCACAAACTGGGCGAGTTTGCCGGTACCCGCAACTATCGTGGGCACGTGGCTGACAAGAAAGCCAAGCGTTAAGGGGTAAGGAAATGGAAGTAGCCGCTAAGTTGTCGGGCGCTCGAATCTCCGCCCAGAAAGCCCGCTTGGTCGCCGACCAGATCCGCGGGAAGAAGGTGGGCGAAGCGCTCAACCTGTTGGCTTTCAGCAGTAAGAAAGCCGCCGAGATCATGAAAAAAGTGCTGGAGTCGGCCGTAGCCAACGCCGAGCATAACGAAGGCGCCGACGTTGATGACCTGAAGGTCAGCACCGTTTTCGTCAACGAAGGGCGTTCGCTGAAGCGCATCATGCCACGTGCCAAAGGCCGTGCTGATCGCATCGTCAAGCGGTCTTGCCATATCACTGTCAAGGTTGCTGACAAGTAACGGAGTCGAAGAGATGGGTCAGAAAGTACATCCCATTGGCATTCGCCTGGGAATCGTCAAGGAGCACACCTCCGTCTGGTACGCAGACGGTCGGACTTATGCGGACTACTTGTTCGCAGATCTGAAGGTGCGTGAGTATCTCCAAGACAAACTAAAAAGCGCGTCCGTAAGCCGTATCGATATCCATCGTCCGGCTCAAACTGCACGCATCACCATCCACACCGCTCGTCCAGGTATCGTTATCGGGAAGAAAGGTGAAGATGTTGAAAAACTGCGTCAGGACCTGACCAAGCAAATGGGTGTGCCTGTGCACATCAATATCGAAGAGATCCGTAAGCCGGAGCTCGACGGTATGCTGGTTGCGCAGAGCGTAGCTCAGCAGCTGGAGCGTCGTGTAATGTTCCGTCGCGCTATGAAGCGCGCAGTACAGAACGCCATGCGCATTGGTGCCAAAGGCATCAAAATCCAAGTGAGCGGTCGTCTCGGCGGTGCTGAAATCGCACGTACTGAATGGTATCGCGAAGGTCGTGTGCCATTGCACACCCTGCGTGCCGACATCGACTATGCCAACTACGAAGCTCACACCACTTACGGTGTGATCGGTGTGAAGGTTTGGATTTTCAAAGGCGAAGTAATTGGTGGTCGCCAAGAAGAACTGAAACCACAAGCACCAGCGCCTCGTAAAAAAGCTGCTAAGTAAGGGGTACGCCAAATGTTGCAACCTAAGCGTACGAAGTTCCGCAAGCAGATGACCGGCCACAACCGTGGTCTGGCTCAGCGCGGTAGCAAAGTCAGCTTCGGCGAGTTCGCGTTGAAGTCTGTAGCTCGTGGTCGTCTCACCGCTCGTCAGATCGAGTCAGCGCGTCGTGCTCTGACCCGTCACGTTAAACGTGGCGGCAAGATCTGGATCCGTGTATTCCCGGACAAGCCTATTTCCAAGAAGCCACTCGAAGTTCGGATGGGTAAAGGTAAGGGTAACGTCGAATACTGGGTTGCCCAGATTCAGCCAGGCAAAGTCCTGTATGAAATCGAGGGTGTTTCTGAAGAGCTGGCGCGTGAGGCTTTCGCCCTGGCTGCTGCAAAGCTGCCGCTCGCCACCTCCTTTGTTAAACGGACGGTGATGTGATGAAAGCGAATGAACTTCGTGAAAAATCCGCACAGCAGCTGAACGAGCAACTGCTCGGCCTGCTGCGCGACCAGTTCAATCTGCGTATGCAGAAAGCAACTGGCCAGTTGGGGCAGTCTCATCTGCTCTCGCAAGTTAAGCGTGACATTGCTCGCGTGAAGACTGTGCTCAACCAGCAGGCAGGTAAGTGATCATGGCTGAAGCCGAAAAAACTGTCCGTACGCTGACTGGCCGTGTTGTCAGCGACAAGATGGACAAAACCATCACCGTTCTGATCGAGCGTCGCGTTAAGCACCCGATCTACGGTAAATATGTTAAGCGTTCGACTAAGCTGCACGCGCACGACGAAACCAATCAGTGCCACATCGGCGACAAAGTCACTATTCGTGAAACTCGTCCGCTGGCCAAGACCAAGTCTTGGGCGCTGGTTGATGTTCTCGAACGCGCTGTGGAAGTCTAAGGACTAGGGGTCGGAGAAATTATATGATTCAGACTCAATCCATGCTCGATGTGGCCGATAACAGCGGCGCTCGCCGCGTTATGTGCATCAAGGTGCTGGGTGGCTCCCATCGTCGTTACGCTGGTATCGGTGACATCATCAAAGTTACCGTGAAGGAAGCAATTCCTCGCGGTAAGGTGAAAAAAGGCCAAGTGATGACTGCTGTTGTAGTCCGCACTCGTCACGGTGTTCGCCGTGCTGATGGCTCCATTATCCGCTTTGATGGCAACGCTGCTGTTCTGTTGAACAACAAGCAAGAGCCGATCGGCACCCGTATCTTTGGGCCAGTGACCCGTGAACTTCGCAACGAGAAGTTCATGAAGATCGTCTCGCTCGCCCCAGAAGTGCTGTAAGGAGATCCGACATGCAAAAGATTCGTCGTGACGACGAGATCATCGTGATCGCCGGCAAAGACAAAGGTAAGCGCGGTAAGGTGCTGAAGGTTCTTGCTGATGACCGTCTGGTCGTTGGTGGTCTGAACCTGGTCAAGCGTCATACCAAGCCTAACCCGATGTCGGGCGTACAGGGCGGTATCGTCGAGAAAGAAGCGCCACTGCACGCTTCCAACGTTGCCATTTTCAACGGCGAAACCAACAAGGCTGACCGCGTTGGTTTCAAAGTAGAAGACGGCAAGAAAATTCGTGTCTTCAAGTCGACCCAAAAAGCGGTTGATGCTTGAACACTGCTAGGTAGAAGACCATGGCACGACTACAAGAGATTTACCGGAAGGAAATCGCTCCCAAGCTGAAGGAAGACCTGAAGCTTGGCAACGTGATGGAAGTTCCGCGCGTTACCAAAATCACCCTGAACATGGGTCTGGGCGAAGCGATCGGTGACAAAAAAGTCATCGAGCACGCTGTTGCTGACCTGGAAAAGATCACCGGCCAGAAAGTCGTTGTGACCTACGCTCGCAAATCCATCGCTGGCTTTAAAGTCCGTGAAGGTTGGCCGATCGGCGTCAAAGTGACCCTGCGCCGTGAGCGTATGTACGAATTCCTGGATCGTCTGCTGTCGATCTCCCTGCCTCGGGTTCGCGACTTCCGCGGCCTGAATGCCAAGTCCTTCGATGGTCGTGGCAACTACAGCATGGGCGTGAAAGAGCAGATCATTTTCCCGGAAATCGACTACGACAAGATCGATGCTCTCCGCGGTCTGGACATCACCCTGACCACCACTGCCAAGAACGATGATGAAGGCCGCGCTCTGCTGCGTGCTTTCAAATTCCCGTTCCGCAACTGATTGGAGTAGGAAAATGGCCAAGAAGAGCATGAAAAACCGCGAGCTGAAGCGTCAGCTCACGGTTGCCAAGTACGCCAAGAAGCGTGCAGCACTGAAAGCGATCATCGTGGATCTGAACGCAAGTCCAGAAGCGCGTTGGGAAGCAACAGTTGCCCTGCAGAAGCAGCCACGTGACGCAAGCGCTTCGCGCATGCGTAACCGCTGCCGCCTGACCGGTCGTCCACACGGCGTTTACCGCAAGTTCGGCCTTGGCCGTAACAAACTGCGTGAAGCTGCAATGCGTGGTGACGTACCGGGTCTGGTTAAAGCCAGCTGGTAAGTACTGTCAAAGTCCTGGTGGTCGGGATCGCAAGAGACTGACCACTGGTGGCCTTGAATCTGGAACAAGCCCCTTTTGGGGCTTGTTTCATTTCCGGAGTATGTCTAGAATACCCGGCTCGCCTGAGCCCGTGTTTTTATGCCCGGAGATTCTCGGCGACATATGTAGCCGCAAGGCTAATTTTTTTGTATTAGGAGCGTCTAGCCCATGAGTATGCAGGACCCGTTAGCGGACATGCTAACTCGTATCCGTAATGCCCAGATGGCTGAAAAGTCCGTCGTAAGCATGCCATCTTCCTCGTTGAAGGTAGCTGTTGCCAAAGTCCTGAAGGACGAAGGTTACATTGCGGGTTATCAGATCAGCAGCGAAATCAAACCTCTGCTGTCCATCGAGCTGAAGTACTTCGAAGGCCGTCCGGTCATCGAGGAAGTGAAGCGCGTTAGCCGTCCAGGCCTGCGTCAGTACAAGTCCGTTGAGGAACTGCCGAAAGTTCGTGGCGGTCTCGGCGTGTCTATCGTCTCCACCAACAAAGGTGTGATGACGGATCGTGCTGCGCGCGCTGCCGGTGTCGGCGGCGAAGTTCTTTGCACTGTGTTCTAAGGGGGGATAAGCATGTCTCGCGTCGCTAAGAACCCCGTTAAGCTGCCAGCCGGTGTCGAAGTCAAATTCGCAGGCCAACAGCTTTCGGTGAAGGGTGCCAAGGGTACTCTTGAACTGAACATCCATTCGTCCGTTGAGATCGTTGAAGAAGCGGGTGAGCTGCGTTTCGCTGCTCGCAATGGCGATCAACAAACTCGCGCAATGGCCGGTACCACGCGTGCGTTGGTAAACAACATGGTCCAGGGCGTAAGCCAAGGCTTTGAGCGCAAGCTCCAGCTGGTCGGTGTTGGTTACAAAGCGCAAGCAAAAGGCACGGTTTTGAACCTGGCCCTTGGCTTCTCGCACCCAGTGGATTACGAACTGCCGGAAGGCATCACCGCTGAGACTCCTAGCCAGACCGATATCCTGATCAAGGGCATCGATAAGCAACTGGTAGGTCAAGTGGCCGCCGAGATCCGCGACTTCCGTCCACCAGAGCCGTACAAAGGCAAAGGTGTGCGCTACGCGGACGAAGTCGTCCGTCGTAAAGAAGCCAAGAAGAAGTAGGGCATAGCAAATGACCGACAAAAAAGTTACTCGTCTGCGTCGCGCTCGCAAAGCACGCCTGAAAATGCACGAACTCGAAGTCGTGCGTCTCTGCGTGTTCCGCTCGTCGCAGCACATCTACGCCCAGGTCATTTCGGCCGACGGCAACAAAGTCCTGGCAAGTGCCTCGACTTTGGATAAAGAACTGCGTGATGGTGCTACCGGCAACATCGACGCGGCCACTAAGGTTGGCCAGCTGGTCGCTACGCGTGCTAAAGCCGCTGGCGTCTCGCAGGTGGCTTTCGACCGCTCTGGCTTCAAGTACCACGGCCGCGTCAAGGCGCTGGCTGATGCTGCTCGTGAAGCTGGGCTGGAGTTCTAAGTTATGTCAAATAACGACCAAAAGCGCGACGAAGGCTACATCGAGAAGCTGGTTCAAGTTAACCGCGTAGCCAAAACCGTTAAAGGCGGCCGTATCTTCACTTTCACCGCGTTGACCGTGGTAGGTGATGGCAAGGGTCGCGTTGGCTTCGGCCGCGGCAAGTCGCGTGAAGTGCCTGCTGCAATCCAGAAGGCAATGGAAGCTGCTCGTCGCAACATGATCCAGGTAGACCTGAACGGTACTACTCTGCAGTACGCAATGAAGTCCGCTCATGGCGCTTCGAAGGTGTACATGCAGCCTGCTTCTGAAGGTACCGGTATCATCGCTGGCGGCGCTATGCGTGCTGTCCTCGAAGTTGCTGGCGTTCAGAACGTTCTGGCCAAGTGCTACGGCTCGACTAACCCTGTAAACGTGGTTCACGCCACTTTCAAGGGTCTGAAAGCTATGCAATCCCCTGAGTCCATTGCTGCCAAGCGCGGCAAAACTGCAGCGGAGATCCTGTGATCATGGCTACCGTAAAAGTTACGCTGATCAAAAGCATGACCGGCCGCATCCCTAACCACAAACTGTGCGTTAAGGGTCTGGGTCTGCGTCGCATCGGTCACACTGTAGAAGTCCAGGATACTCCCGAGAATCGCGGGATGATCAACAAGGCTTACTACATGCTGCGTGTCGAGGGTTAATCGATGAAACTCAATGATCTGAGTCCAGCGCCGGGTTCCCGTCGCGAAAAGCATCGCCCGGGCCGTGGTATCGGTAGCGGTTTGGGTAAGACTGGTGGCCGTGGTCACAAAGGTCAGACCTCCCGCTCCGGTGGCACCATTGCTCCAGGCTTTGAAGGCGGTCAACAGCCTCTGCATCGTCGCCTGCCGAAGTTCGGTTTCGTTTCCCTGAAAGCTATGGATCGCGCAGAAGTGCGTCTGTCCGAGCTGGCTAAAGTGGAAGGCGACATCGTTACCGTGCAGACCCTGAAAGATGCCAACGTGATCAACGTCAACGTACAGCGTGTGAAAATCATGCTGTCCGGTGAGGTGACTCGCGCTGTCACTATCGGCAAGGGAATCGGCGCCACCAAAGGTGCGCGTTCGGCTATCGAAGCAGCTGGCGGCAAGTTCGAGGAATAAATGGCTAAGCAAGGTGCTCTCTCTGCGCTCGGCAAAGGCGGTATGTCTGAACTCTGGGCTCGTCTGCGTTTTCTGTTCCTGGCGATTATCGTCTACCGAATAGGCGCACACATCCCGGTTCCAGGCATCAACCCGGACCGACTCGCAGACCTGTTTCGACAGAATGAGGGGACCATTCTTAGCTTGTTCAACATGTTTTCCGGCGGCGCGCTGGAGCGGATGAGCATCTTTGCGCTGGGGATCATGCCGTACATTTCGGCATCGATCATCATGCAGCTGATGACAGCCGTCAGCCCGCAGCTGGAACAGTTGAAGAAGGAAGGTGAGGCTGGCCGTCGCAAGATTAGCCAGTACACCCGCTACGGCACTGTCATCCTCGCCCTGGTTCAAGCTATCGGCATGTCCGTTGGCCTGGCGGGGCAGGGTGTTGCGTTCACTGGTGACTTTGGCTTCCATTTCGTTGCGGTTTCCACCTTTGTGGCAGGCGCGATGTTCATGATGTGGCTGGGTGAGCAGATTACTGAGCGCGGTGTTGGCAACGGTATCTCGATGTTGATTTTCGCAGGTATCGTCGCCGGTCTTCCGAGAGCGATTGGGCAGTCTTTCGAGTCTGCACGTCAGGGTGATATCAACATTTTCGCCCTGGTTGCTATCGGTTTGTTGGCAGTAGCGATTATCGGTTTCGTGGTGTTCATTGAGCGTGGTCAGCGTCGTATCGCTGTTCACTACGCCAAGCGTCAGCAAGGCCGTAAGGTCTTTGCTGCGCAGACCAGCCACTTGCCGCTGAAAGTGAATATGGCCGGTGTTATTCCGGCGATCTTCGCGAGCAGCATCTTGCTGTTTCCGGCTTCGTTGGGTGCCTGGTTCGGTCAGTCTGAAGGTATGGGCTGGTTGCAGGACATCTCGCAGTCGATCGCTCCTGGTCAGCCGTTGAATATTCTGCTGTTTAGTGCAGGGATTATTTTCTTCTGCTTCTTCTATACGGCGTTGATGTTCAATCCGAAAGACGTAGCGGAAAACCTGAAGAAGTCCGGTGCCTTTATTCCGGGCATCCGTCCAGGTGAGCAGTCTGCGCGCTACATTGATGGCGTTCTGACTCGCTTGACCATGTTCGGTGCTCTATATATGACGGCCGTGTGCCTGTTGCCCCAGTTCCTGGTGGTTGCAGCAAACGTTCCGTTCTACCTTGGCGGGACCTCGTTGCTGATCGTGGTCGTGGTTGTGATGGACTTTATGTCCCAAGTACAATCGCACCTCGTTTCGCACCAGTACGAATCCCTGATGAAGAAAGCCAACCTGAAGGGTTACGGCAGCGGCATGTTGCGCTGAGTACCCATAAGGTTCGAGGAGTTGGTGATGAAAGTTCGTGCATCGGTGAAAAAGCTGTGCCGTAACTGCAAGATTATTCGCCGCGAAGGTGTTGTTCGAGTAATTTGCAGCGCGGAACCGCGTCACAAACAGCGCCAAGGCTGAGTGTGATCTGCTTGAAGCCCGGCAGCTAGTGCGCTGCCGGGTTGATTATTTGTTATTACAGCGATATTATCTCGCGCCCTATTTCTTGGCTTCCGGGGCGTAGGTAGCTGTCAATTGGAGTCCCACTGAATGGCCCGTATTGCAGGCGTTAACATTCCAGATAACAAGCATACTGTTATCTCGCTGACCTACATCTATGGTGTTGGTCGCACTACTGCACAGAAAATCTGTGTAGATGCTGGTGTGAACCCAGCCGCAAAGATCAAGGATCTGAGCGACGAGCAGATTGAACAGCTGCGTGGCGAAGTGGCGAAGTTCACCACTGAAGGTGACCTGCGTCGCGAAATCAACATGAAAATCAAGCGTTTGATGGACCTCGGTTGCTATCGCGGTCTGCGTCATCGTCGTGGTCTGCCAGTACGCGGTCAGCGTACCAAGACTAACGCGCGTACCCGTAAAGGTCCGCGTAAGCCGATCCGCAAGTAATCGCCCCAGCGAATCGACAGGAATTTAATCATGGCAAAACCTGCTGCTCGTCCTCGTAAAAAAGTTAAAAAGACAGTGGTTGATGGCATCGCCCACATCCATGCTTCTTTTAACAACACCATCGTGACCATCACCGACCGTCAAGGTAACGCGCTTTCTTGGGCTACCTCCGGTGGTTCGGGTTTCCGCGGTTCCCGCAAGTCCACCCCGTTTGCTGCTCAAGTAGCTGCTGAACGTGCTGGTCAAGCTGCGCTGGAATACGGCCTGAAAAACCTTGACGTTAACGTCAAAGGTCCAGGTCCAGGTCGTGAGTCTGCTGTCCGTGCATTGAACGGCTGTGGCTATAAGATCGCCAGCATCACCGACGTGACGCCAATCCCGCACAACGGGTGCCGTCCGCCGAAGAAGCGCCGCGTGTAATCCAGGAGATCGTAAAGAATGGCTCGTTACATTGGTCCAAAATGCAAACTCGCTCGTCGCGAAGGCACCGATCTCTTCCTGAAGAGCGGCGTGCGCGCGATTGAATCGAAGTGCAACATCGAAGCTGCACCAGGTATCCACGGCCAGCGCCGCGGTCGCCAGTCCGACTACGGCACCCAACTGCGTGAAAAGCAGAAGGTCCGTCGTATCTACGGCGTTCTCGAGCGTCAGTTCAGCGGCTACTACAAAGCAGCTGCTAGCAAAAAAGGTGCAACCGGTGAAAACCTGCTGCAACTGCTCGAATGCCGTCTGGACAACGTTGTATACCGTATGGGCTTTGGTTCGACTCGTGCCGAATCCCGTCAGCTGGTATCGCACAAGTCGATCAGCGTTAACGGTCAGACCGTAAACGTACCGTCCTACCAGGTTCGTGCTGGTGACGTGGTTGCTGTTCGCGAGAAAGCAAAGAATCAACTTCGCATTGTCCAAGCTCTCGAGCTGTGCGCCCAACGTGGCCGCGTAGAATGGGTAGAGGTAGATGCTGAGAAGAAGTCGGGCGTTTTCAAGAACGTTCCAGCTCGCAGTGATCTGTCCGCCGACATCAACGAAAGCCTGATTGTCGAGCTCTACTCCAAGTAAGTAAGGGCTAGAAAATAGGTGCATCCATGCAGATTTCGGTAAATGAGTTCCTGACACCCCGTCACATTGACGTGCAGGTTGTCAGTCCAACCCGCGCCAAGATCACTCTCGAGCCTCTCGAGCGTGGTTTTGGCCACACCCTGGGCAACGCGCTGCGCCGCATCCTGTTGTCCTCAATGCCCGGCTGTGCAGTAGTCGAGGCCGAGATTGACGGTGTGCTCCACGAGTACAGCGCCATCGAAGGTGTACAGGAAGACGTAATTGAAATCCTGTTGAACCTTAAAGGTCTGGCTATCAAGCTGCACGGCCGTGACGAAGTTACGCTGACCTTGTCGAAGAAGGGTTCGGGGGTGGTTACCGCTGCCGATATTCAGCTGGATCATGATGTCGAGATCGTTAACCCCGATCACGTAATCGCTAACCTGGCGTCTAACGGCGCCCTGAACATGAAGCTCACCGTAGCTCGTGGTCGTGGTTATGAACCGGCCGACTCGCGTCAAAGCGATGAAGACGAAAGCCGCAGCATTGGTCGCTTGCAGCTTGACTCTTCGTTCAGCCCGGTTCGCCGTATCGCATACGTGGTGGAAAACGCCCGTGTCGAGCAGCGTACTAACCTGGACAAGCTGGTTATTGATCTGGAAACCAACGGTACTCTGGATCCTGAAGAGGCTATTCGCCGCGCTGCAACCATCCTGCAACAGCAGTTGGCTGCGTTCGTCGACCTCAAAGGTGACAGTGAGCCAGTGGTAATCGAGCAGGAAGACGAGATCGATCCGATCCTGCTTCGCCCGGTTGACGATCTGGAACTGACTGTACGTTCGGCTAACTGCCTTAAGGCGGAAAACATTTACTACATCGGCGACCTGATTCAGCGTACCGAAGTAGAACTGTTGAAGACTCCGAACCTGGGCAAGAAATCCTTGACGGAAATCAAGGACGTTCTGGCCTCCCGCGGTCTGTCCCTCGGCATGCGCCTCGACAACTGGCCGCCTGCAAGTCTTAAGAAGGACGACAAGGCGACTGCCTGATCGTCGTAATCACCGAACGTGAGTTTGGTAAGGAATGAACCATGCGTCATCGTAAAAGTGGTCGTCACCTGAGCCGTACCAGCTCGCACCGCAAGGCCATGTTTCAAAACATGGCGGTGTCGCTGTTCGAGCACGAGCTGATCAAAACTACACTGCCGAAAGCCAAAGAACTGCGCCGCGTTGCCGAGCCGCTGATCACTCTGGCCAAGACAGACAGCCTGGCTAACCGCCGTCTGGCTTTCGACCGTACTCGTTCGAAAGCTATCGTTGGTAAGCTCTTCAACGACCTGGGCAAGCGTTACGCTACCCGTGAGGGTGGCTACCTGCGCATCCTCAAGTGCGGTTTCCGCGCTGGCGACAACGCGCCTATGGCGTACGTCGAGTTGGTTGATCGTGCTACTGCTGGCGAAGCTGTATCCGCCGAGTAAGACGTCAAGCTGTAACGAAGAACCGGGCCCAGTGCCCGGTTTTTTGTGCGTGTTCAAAAAGTACAGCCTACCTCACCATCGCATCCTGTCTATGTGCCATAGCTTTTCGTTAGTTAATTTCTATCGAATGGCGCAATTTAATGAATTTGATGGTGTCATCTTCCTGGTCAATAATCCTTGCAAGCCGATTAGCCGGCAGCTCCAAGACTGACCTGAGGAAGATAAAGCATGAGCCAGAACAAAACGCTTACCACCGCCAGCGGCGCTCCTGTTGCTGATAATCAAAATTCCCGTTCCGCTGGCTCGCGTGGCCCGCTGCTGCTCGACGATTTTCACCTGATCGAGAAGCTTGCCCACTTCAACCGTGAAAACATCCCTGAGCGTCGTGTGCACGCTAAAGGCTCGGGCGCTTACGGCACCTTCACGGTGACCCAAGATATTACCCGGTACACCAGCGCCAAATTGTTTTCGTCCGTGGGCAAACAAACCCCGACGTTCCTGCGTTTCTCCACCGTGGGCGGCGAGCGCGGTTCGGCTGACACCGAGCGCGATCCACGTGGGTTTGCCTTGAAGTTTTACACCGAGGAAGGCAACTGGGACATCGTGGGCAATAACACCCCCGTGTTCTTCATCCGTGACCCGCTGAAATTCCCGGATTTTATCCACACCCAAAAACGCCTGCCGCAAAGCAACCTCAAAAGCGCGCAGATGATGTGGGACTTCTGGTCGCATTCGCCCGAGGCGCTGCACCAGGTGACTATCCTGTTCTCGGACCGCGGTATTCCGGACGGCTACCGTCACATGCACGGCTTCGGTAGCCACACCTACAGCCTCATCAACGCTGCAGGCGAGCGGCATTGGGTGAAGTGGCACTACAAGACCAAGCAAGGCATCAAAAACCTGACGCCTGCGGATGCCGCGCGTTTGGCCGGTACTGACCCGGACTACGCCCAGCGCGACCTGTTTGGTGCCATCGAGCGCGGTGAATTCCCGAAATGGCGCGTGTGCATCCAGGTCATGAGCGAAGCCCAGGCCAATGCTCACTACGAGAACCCGTTCGACGTCACTAAAACCTGGTCGCAAAAAGAGTTCCCGCTGATCGAAGTCGGTGAGTTGGAGCTCAATCGCAACCCCCTGAACTACTTCGCCGAGGTCGAGCAGGCCGCATTCGGCCCAAGCAACATGGTCCCAGGCGTTGGCCTGTCGCCAGACCGCATGCTGCAAGGTCGTGTATTCGCTTATGCCGATGCCCACCGCTACCGTGTTGGCACCAATCACCAGCAGTTGCCGGTGAATGCGCCACGCAGCCCGGTGAACAGCTACCAGCGCGACGGCTCCATGGCCTTTGGCAGCAATGGTGGCGCGGCGCCCAACTATGAGCCCAACAGCTTTGCAGATGCACCAAAGCAAGCGCCACAGTACGCAGAACCACCCTTGGCCCTCAGCGGTGCGGCAGACCGCTACGATCATCGCGAAGATACCGACTACTACAGCCACGCCGGTGCGCTGTTCCGCCTGATGAATGATGAGCAGAAAGCCCTGCTGACCAACAACATCGCCGGCGCGATGGCGGGTGTTTCCAGCGATGTGGTCCAGCGCCAATTGCAACACTTTCTCAAGGCCGATCGGGCTTATGGAGAAGCAATCGCAAAGGCACTGGGTGTATCGATTAACTGACTCTAAACGATAAGCAGAACCGCCCTCATTTGGGCGGTTTTTGCGTTATTTGAACCACTTTTCTCTGGAATTCTTCACTTTTCTGCCGTTTATCCCGTGACCTGTTGGGCAGCATGGTTCAAACTACAGACTTTCAAGCAGGGAGATGTAGGGCGATGCAAGGTCACCCCGACGTAATCGATTACCTCAACACGTTGCTGACGGGCGAGCTGGCAGCGCGTGATCAATATTTCATCCATTCGCGCATGTATGAAGACTGGGGCTTTACCGAGCTCTACGAGCGCATCAACCATGAAATGGAAGAAGAAGCCCAGCACGCCGATGCGTTGATGCGCCGTATCCTCATGCTCGAAGGCACGCCACGTATGCGTCCAGACGACCTGGACACCGGTGCCACCGTACCGGAGATGCTGGCTGCGGACCTTCGCCTAGAATACAAAGTCCGCGCCGCGCTGTGCAAAGGCATTGAACTCTGCGAGCAGCACAACGACTACGTGACCCGTGAAATCTTGCGGGTGCAGCTGAACGACACTGAAGAAGATCACACCTACTGGCTGGAAAAGCAGCTGGGCCTGATCAAACTGATTGGCCTTGAGAACTACCTGCAATCGCAGTTCTGATACGCCAGATCATCAGTCCTGAAACCATTCAGACACGTGAACCGAAAACGCCCGATGCATAGCCTCTGGCGTTTTTGTTTGAGCGGTGATGTGCCTCAAGTGCCTAAGCCATTGACGCAGCACTTTGTTGCCGAAAGATCTGCCTGAAGACCTCCACGTCCTGCATGATCTCGCGGGTCAGCCTGTTCACCCCGTCCTCCCCGCGATACAGGCGCCAATCGATACTCGCGAGGGTGAACTGGGAAAAGTCCGGCCCCGCCACATGAATCGACAAGGTTCTATCGCTATTGATCGTGCAGGAGACTTCACAGCAAGACAGCTCCCTGGAAAGCTGTGCTTCTATCTCCGATAGGTTCAACGTGTCCATTCAAGCTCCGAAATCAGCAGCGGCGACGGTTTTATCGTAGCCGATCGTGAAGACCAGCGAATACTCAGCACAGGCCAGGCCTGTGAACAAAAAAGCCCCTGCCATCACTATAAGGACAGGGGCTTTCTCAAGGGCCGATCCATCAGGCCCTGTCGCGTTCCAGCAACGGCTTCAGGTAATAACCCGTATGGGATTGCGGCATTTCGGACACCTGTTCCGGCGTGCCGACCGCAATGATCTGGCCGCCCTTGGAACCGCCTTCCGGCCCCAGGTCCACCAGCCAGTCGGCAGTTTTGATCACGTCCAGGTTGTGTTCGATCACCACCACGGTATTGCCGTGGTCGCGCAGCCGGTGAAGAACGTCCAGCAGCTGTTGAATGTCCGCGAAGTGCAGGCCGGTGGTGGGTTCGTCAAGGATGTACAGCGTCTTGCCGGTGTCGCGCTTGGACAGCTCACGGGACAGTTTCACCCGCTGCGCCTCACCGCCCGACAGCGTCGTCGCCGACTGCCCCAGCTTGATATAGGACAGGCCCACGTCCATGAGCGTTTGTAGCTTGCGCGCCAGGGCCGGTACGGCGTCGAAGAACTCCCGGGCCTCCTCGATGGTCATCTCGAGGGTTTCATGGATGCTCTTGCCCTTGTATTTGATCTCGAGGGTTTCGCGGTTGTAGCGCTTGCTCTTGCACACATCGCACGGCACGTAGATGTCCGGCAAAAAGTGCATTTCTACCTTGATCAGGCCGTCGCCCTGGCAGGCCTCGCAGCGCCCGCCCTTGACGTTGAACGAGAACCGCCCCGGGCCATAACCGCGCGAGCGGGATTCCGGCACCCCGGCAAACAGCTCGCGGATCGGTGTGAACAGCCCGGTATAGGTCGCCGGGTTGGAGCGCGGTGTGCGGCCAATCGGGCTTTGGTCGATATCGACCACTTTATCCAGGTGTTCCAGGCCCTTGATGCTGTCGTGAGCAGCGGCCTCAAGGGTGGTCGCACCGTTCAGGGCGGTAGCGCTGAGCGGGAACAGCGTGTTGTTGATCAAGGTCGATTTGCCGGAGCCGGACACACCGGTCACGCAGGTCAGCAAACCGATCGGAATCTCCAGGTCGACATTGCGCAGGTTGTTGCCTCGCGCGCCCTTGAGGTGCAGCGCGAGCTTTTTGTTACGTGGTGTGCGCTTGGCGGGAACCTGGATCTTCACCCGGCCAGACAAATATTTGCCGGTCAGCGAGTCAGGGTGCGCCATCACTTCGGCCGGGGTGCCTTCGGCCACGATACTGCCCCCATGCACGCCCGCACCCGGGCCGATGTCGACCACATAGTCCGCCAGGCGAATCGCGTCCTCATCGTGCTCCACCACAATCACGGTGTTGCCGATGTCGCGCAGGTGTTTCAACGTTTCCAGCAGGCGATCGTTATCCCGCTGGTGCAAGCCAATGGACGGCTCATCCAGGATGTACAACACCCCCACCAGCCCCGCGCCAATCTGGCTGGCCAGGCGAATCCGCTGGGCTTCGCCGCCCGACAGGGTGTCGGCGCTGCGATCCAGCGAAAGATAATCCAGGCCCACGTTCACCAGGAACTGCAGGCGCTCGCGAATTTCCTTGAGGATCTTGTCCGCGATTTCTCCACGTCGTCCCGTCAGCTTCAAACCGGCGAAATATTCGCTGGCGTCACCGATCGGCAGGCTGGTCACCGCAGGCAAGGTTTTCTCGCCCACCCACACATGCCGCGCTTCACGTCGCAGGCGCGTGCCGCGGCAATCCGGGCAGGGCTGGGTGCTCAGGAACTTGGCCAGTTCCTCGCGAACGCTGGCCGACTCCGTCTCGCGATAACGACGTTCCAGGTTGGGCACAATGCCTTCGAAGGGGTGCGAACGCTTGACGATATCGCCCCGGTCGTTCAGGTATTTGAAGTCGACGTTCTGCGAGCCGCTGCCGTGCAGGATGACTTTTTGCTGATCGGCCGGCAGCTGATTGAACGGCACTTCCAGGCTGAACTTGTAGTGCGAGGCCAGCGACCCCAGCATCTGGAAGTAGTAGACGTTGCGCCGGTCCCAGCCGCGTATCGCCCCCTCCGCCAGCGTGAGGTCGCCGTTGACCAGGCGCTTGATGTCAAAGAACTGCTTGACCCCCAAACCGTCGCACGTCGGGCAGGCGCCGGCCGGGTTGTTGAACGAGAACAGCTTGGGTTCCAGCTCACTGATGGCGTGCCCGCAGATCGGGCAGGCAAAGCGTGCGGAAAAGATGATCTCTTCGCCGGGCTCATCGTCCATCGGGGCGACCAGGGCGATACCGTCTGCCAGCTTCAGCGCCGTCTCGAACGATTCCGCCAGGCGCTGTTGCAGGTCGGTACGCACCTTGAAACGGTCGACCACCACATCAATCGAATGCTTCTTTTGTTTATCCAGCTTTGGCGCTTCGTCCAGCTCATACAGCTTGCCGTTGATGCGCGCGCGCACAAAACCTTGCGCCCGAAGTTCTTCAAAGACGGAAAGGTGTTCGCCCTTGCGCTCGCGAATCACCGGCGCCAGCAACATCAGCTTGGCGCCTTCGGGCTGGGCCAGCACCAGGTCGACCATCTGGCTGACGGTCTGGGCTTCCAGCGGGATGTCGTGGTCCGGGCAGCGCGGCGTGCCCACGCGGGCGTACAGCAAGCGCAGGTAGTCGTAGATCTCGGTGATGGTGCCCACGGTGGAACGCGGGTTGTGGGAGGTGGATTTCTGCTCGATGGAAATCGCCGGCGACAAGCCTTCAATGGTGTCGACATCGGGTTTTTCCATCATCGACAGGAACTGCCGGGCATAGGCCGACAGCGACTCCACATAACGGCGCTGGCCCTCGGCATACAGCGTGTCGAACGCCAGGGACGACTTGCCGGACCCGGACAGGCCGGTGATGACGATCAGCTTGTCCCGGGGCAGGGTCAGGTCGATATTCTTCAGGTTGTGGGTTCGAGCCCCACGAATCAGGATCTTGTCCAAGATGGCCTCGCACGGCGGGCATAAATGATGCCGGAGTATACGGCTAAAGACTGGATGAATATACACTGTCAATTTGCCCGTTGCAGCCTTGCATGAAAGCTGCGCGGCAAAGCGCCGCATATACCCTCTCTATCGATGGGACTGGTAGAATCGCCGCCGGTTCACACGAGGTTTTTCCATGCACGATCCCCACAGCGAACGCATGAGTGGCAGCGAGACCCGCGCGGCAAGCGGTCTGGCCCTGGTGTTCGCATTCCGTATGCTTGGCATGTTTATGGTGTTGCCGGTACTGGCGACCTATGGAATGGATCTCGCAGGAGCGACCCCCGCACTGATTGGCCTGGCCATTGGCGCCTATGGCCTGACCCAGGCGATTTTTCAGATCCCGTTCGGGATCATTTCCGACCGTATCGGCCGCCGTCCTGTCATCTACCTGGGCTTGATTGTCTTCGCCCTCGGCAGCGTGCTGGCGGCTCAGGCCGACTCGATTTGGGGGGTGATTGCCGGGCGTGTCCTACAGGGCGCCGGGGCGATTTCTGCCGCCGTGATGGCGCTGCTCTCGGACCTTACCCGCGAGCAACACCGCACCAAGGCCATGGCCATGATCGGCATGACCATCGGCCTGTCGTTTGCGGTGGCCATGGTGGTCGGCCCGCTGCTGACCCGGGCGTTCGGCCTGCACGGGCTGTTCCTCGCCACCGGCGGTATGGCGCTGTTCGGCATCGTCATCGTGGCCTTCATGGTGCCGCGCTCTACCGGCCCCTTGCAGCACCGCGAATCCGGCGTGGCGCGGCAAGCCTTGATACCGACCCTCAAGCATCCAGACCTGCTGCGTCTGGATTTGGGTATCTTCGTATTACACGCCATGCTCATGTGCAGCTTCGTCGCCTTGCCCCTGGCGCTGGTGGAAAAAGCCGGCCTGCCCAAGGAGCAGCACTGGTGGGTGTACCTTACCGCGCTGTTGATTTCGTTCTTCGCCATGATCCCGTTCATCATCTACGGCGAGAAGAAACGCAAAATGAAACGAGTTCTGCTGGGCGCCGTCGGGACATTGATGCTCACTGAGCTATTCTTCTGGCAGTTCGGCGACAGCCTGCGGGCACTGGTGATCGGTACGGTGGTGTTCTTCACCGCGTTCAACCTGCTGGAAGCGTCGCTGCCGTCGCTGATCAGCAAGGTTTCACCGGCCGGCGGCAAAGGCACGGCGATGGGCGTGTATTCCACCAGCCAGTTCCTGGGTTCCGCACTGGGCGGAATCATGGGCGGCTGGATGTTCCAGCATGGCGGTTTGTCGGTTGTCTTCCTTGGATGCGCAGGGCTCGCTGCACTTTGGTTGGCCTTTGCTGTTACCATGCGCGAACCTCCCTATGTGACGAGCCTGCGCTTGCCGTTATCGCCCGAAGCGATCCGCGAAGCTGGCTTGGTCGAGCGCCTGAAGGCCGTCGTTGGGGTTACAGATGCCGTAGTGGTTGCGCAAGAAGCGGCCATTTACATCAAATTGGACACTGAATTATTGGACCGCGCGACGCTTGAGCAACTGGTCAACCCAGTACCGACAGCGCGCCCAGCCTAGGAGAACGTTATGGCCCGTGGGGTTAACAAAGTCATATTGGTCGGCACTTGCGGCCAGGATCCCGAAGTTCGCTACTTGCCTAACGGTAACGCCGTGACCAACCTGAGTCTGGCCACCAGCGAACAGTGGACCGACAAGCAAACCGGCCAGAAGGTCGAAAAAACCGAATGGCACCGTGTGTCGATGTTCGGCAAGGTTGCAGAGATCGCCGGTGAATACCTGCGCAAAGGTTCGCAGGTTTACATCGAAGGCAAACTGCAAACCCGCGAGTGGGAAAAAGACGGCATCAAGCGCTACACCACCGAAATCGTGGTAGACATGCAAGGCACCATGCAACTGCTGGGCGGCCGTCCACAGGGCGACCAACAGGGCGGCGGCATGTCCAACTCGGCGCCACGTCCACAACAGCAATCGCGCCCGGCACCACAGCAACAGTCGCGCCCAGCGCCACAGCAGCCTGCGCCACAGCCGGCGGCTGACTTTGATAGCTTTGATGACGATATTCCGTTCTAAAGTGGAACGGTGAAGTTGTAAAGCTATACATTAAAGCCCTGATTAGTCAGGGCTTTTTCTTGCGCTCCATTTTATTGACAAGATAAGAAGTGGCTACCTAGAACCTTGACCAAAGTTTAAGACGTTTGAATAAGTATGCCGCGTGCACACTTCTGCAGTTCTCCTAAAGCCAGCCGACGTCCTACTTGCCGTGACACATAAGAATGGCCCGTCGTTCGGCCCGTCGCTGTCGATCTCCGCTTACTAAAAGACGCCTCCTGCGCAACCGGTCCAGGAATGCCTGTGCGCGCTTTTGTATCGACGCAGAAACAAATTGCAACATTTGTTGACGCCATAGATACGTCTATTTATCATCGCGCCACTATTTTGCCAGTAGTTTTTCGAGGGATCGAACATGTCTCCACTCCTCTTCGGGACGAGGATGTGCCTTGCTTTGCTGTGTATTTCTGCGCTGAATACCGCCCAAGCCGCTCCCCTCGATAATACCCCCGGTATCACCGACCTGATCCGCGATCGCCAGGATCGCCTTCTCGAAGAACAGCGCCGTCGTCTCGAAGAACTCAAGGAGTTGCCCGGCAATGCCGCCACGCCGGTGGCGCCCCAGGCACCGGTTGATACGCGCTGCTTTACGATCAAGACCATCGACCTGCAGGGCGCTAACTCGCTTTCGAGCGGCGAGCGCGAGCGCCTGCTCAAGCCCTATCTCGGTCAGTGCCTGGGAGTGCCGCAGCTCAACGAGCTGCTCAAGGTCATCACGGACTTCTATATAGAGAAGGGCCTGGTCACCAGCCGTGCCTACCTGCCACAACAGGACCTGTCGAGCGGCAACCTGAAGGTGCTGGTGGCCGAGGGCAGGCTCGAAGGCCTGAAGGGCGCCGACGGCAGCGGTATTTCCGATCGTGAGTTGGCGATGAGCTTTCCTGGCAAGCCGGGCGACCTGCTCAACCTGCGGGAGATCGAGCAGATGGTCGATCAGCTCAATCGGTTGCCGTCGAACCAGGCTCAGATGGAGCTGGCGCCGGGCAGGGCAGTGGGTGGCAGTGAGGTGCTGGTCAAGAACAATCCGCAGAAGCCCTGGCGGGTCGGGCTGGCCTATCACAATGATGGTCAGCGCAGTACCGGTTTGCAGCAGGTCGGCACTAATCTCGACTGGGACAACCCACTGGGGTTGGCTGACCAGCTTTCCTTGCGAGCGGGTCATGATGTGGTCAGCGACACGACGAAGAACTCGCGCAACGCAATGCTGTATTACAACCTTCCGTTCGGCTGGTGGAACCTCAGCTACACCTACAACGAAAGCGAAAACCGTTCGCAGGCCAAGGCCAGTGGCTTTGCCTTCAAGCAGAGTGGCGACAGCCAGAACCACCAGTTGAAACTGGAACGTGTGGTCTATCGCGATGCGATGAGCAAGACCTCGCTCAACACCGGTGTGTCGTACCTGCGCACCAACAACTTCATCGAAGACAGCAAGTTGGCGCTTAGCAGTAACCGCATCAGTGAGGCGCAGTTCGGCATCAACCATGGTCGACGGATCGGCAGTGCGTTCGTCAACGTCGACCTCGGCATGCAGGACGGTATCGGTGCCTTCGATGCCCAGGGCAATCATGACCCCAAGCCGGGCCAGCCGGACGCCCGCTATCGCAAATACACCGCCACGCTCAGCTACCTGCAACCGTTCAAGCTGTGGGGCGAGCTCTTGAGCTTCAGTAGCCTGATGACCGGTCAACGCAGCGAAAACGTGCTGTTCAGCCCACAGCGCATGAGCCTGGGTGGGCAGTCGTCGATCCGCGGTTACAAGGATCAGAGCCTGTCTGGCGACAGTGGCGGTTACTGGCGCAACGATCTGCGTTGGAGCCGGCCAGTGACATGGGACTGGATGCGCCCGGCGTTCGCCGAATATGGGACCAGCATCGGTTATGACCAGGGCGTGATTCGTCATGGTCGCTACAACGCCGAGCAGCATGGGCGCATGAGCAGCGACTCATTGGAGCTGTTCGCCCGTGGCCAGCACGTGGCGGCGACGGTGATCGTTGCCCATTCCCTGGAGCGCCCTGCACCGATCACCGAGCGTGAAGCGCCGATCTACTTCCGTTTGGACTTCTTCCTTTAATTATTTGTTTTAGACGACTCGAGATTTCCTGATATGGACGTTCGCCAGTTCGCCTTCCTTGCGCGCCAGCCTTCTGCTGGTCTGACAAACCGTGACCACTTCCTGGGGCTGCCCAAGCGCGGGCTCGTCTTCCTGCTGGCGAACGTCATGTTCTGGCAGCCTATGTGGGCCCAGGCGGACGGTATCGTCGTCAGTGCTCCAGGGACAACGCTCGGTCAGGCGGGCAACGGTGTGCCCATCGTCAATATCGCTGCGCCCAATGGCAGCGGCCTGTCGCATAACCAGTTCCAGGACTACAACGTCGGCAGCCAGGGCGTCATCCTCAACAACGCTACGAACCGTACCCAGTCGACGCAACTGGGCGGGATCATTGTCGGCAACAGCAACTTCAATGGGCGTGCCGCGTCCACCATCCTCAACGAGGTCAATGGTGGCAGCCCCAGCCAGTTGCGTGGCTACACCGAAGTGGCGGGGCAGTCGGCCCATGTGATCGTTGCCAACCCCTACGGCATTACCTGTAATGGCTGCGGTTTCATCAACACGCCGCAGGCGACGCTGACCACCGGTAAGCCGGTTGTGGAGAACGGCCAGGTGAGCCGCTACCAGGTCGATCAGGGCACCGTGTCCATTGAAGGCGCTGGCCTGAATGCCAACAACATCGATCGGTTCGAGATCATCACCCGTTCGGCCAAGCTCAATGCCGAGATCCAGGCGAAGAACCTGGCGATCATCGCCGGTGCCAACGACGTCGATGCCAATACCCTCAAGGCCACCGCGCGTGCAGCCGACCCGGCCAGCGCGCCGCAATTGGCGATCGACTCCTCGGCGCTGGGCGGCATGTACGCCGGTGCGATCAAGCTGGTCGGTACTGAGGCCGGTGTCGGGGTAAAACTCGACGGCAAGATGGTTGCCAGTGGTGGCGATATCCAGCTCGATGCCAACGGCCATCTGAGCATGGTCGATGCGGCCGCGACCGGTGCGGTCAACGTCAAGGCGCAGAGCCTGGAAGCCAAGGGGCCGGTCTATGCCGGTACTGCGCTGAATGTAAACACCCAGGGCGACCTGACCAACCAGAACAACCTGGTGGCCAAGGACCGCATCACGCTCAATAGCGGCGGCCAACTGACCAACAACGGCATCATCGAGGCCGGGGTCAACGCCGATAACAGCCGCAATACCCAAGGCGACGTCGAGATCACGGGGCAGAATGTCGCCAACGTCGGCAAGAGCGTCATCGCCAGCCGTGACCTGAAGATCACGGCCGCACAGGCTTTGAACAACCGTGGCGGTTCGATCTCCAGTGCCGCGACCACGACGTTGGCAGCCGCCAGCCTCGACAACGTGCAGGGACAGATCACCGGTGATTTGGGGTTGAACATCAACCTCGGCGGCTCCCTGAACAACCAGGGCGGTACTCTGGGCTCCGGCGGTGCGCTGACCCTCACCGCCGCCAGCCTCGACAACCGTGCGGCCGGTACTGTGCTGGCGGCAGGTGGTGGTCTTAGCGTCGCGGTCCGTGATGCCATCGACAACCGCGAACAGGGCAAACTGCGCGCCACCGGTGGCATTGATCTCAAGGCCGCCAGCCTGGATAACCGCGGTGGCAGCCTGGCTGGCAAGGGCCAGTTGACCCTGCGCAGTGCCTCGGTCGATAACCGTGGCGGCCTGATCCAGGCCGACCAGGATGCCAGGCTACTGGTCGAGCAACTGGACAACCGCGACAAGGGCAACCTGCTCGGCAAGGCGGCTGTCGCTTACGAAGGTACTCGGTTGGACAACCGCGGTGGCCTGCTCAGCGCCACAGGACCGGTCACGCTCAAGGCCCGGGAAGTGACCAACGCCCAGGGGCGTATCGCCAGCCAGGGTAATGTGACGGCCACTATCGACGCGCTGGATCAGCAGGGCGGGGCGCTGGTCGCTCAAGGCGCGCTGGTGCTGACCGGCAAGAGCCTCGACAACCGCAATGGCGGGACCGTCGCCAGCATTCAAGGCCTGACCCTCGACGTTGGGCAGATCGACAACCGTGCTGGCGAAATCTCCAGCACCAGCGCCAAGGTCAAGCTGGATGCCCAGCGCCTGGATAACAGTGAAGGCGGCAAGCTGCTGGCGGAAACCGACCTGGCGCTGACCGTGGCGCAGTTGATCAACCAGACCCAGGGGCGGCTCTTTGCTAAAGGCAGTGCCAGCCTGAGCGGCACCGCCCTGGACAACACCGGCGGCACCTTCTCGTCGCTCAAAGGGCTGGATATCCGCCTGGATGGCGCCCTGCTCAACAACACCGGCCTGCTCAGCAGTGAAGGTGCCTTGAGCCTCAAGGCTGCCAGTCTGGACAACACCAACGGCAAGATCGGCAGCGCCGGCGACCTGTCTATCGACAGCCTCGGTGCCGTGTTCAACCGGGGCGGTGCGATCCTCACCGATCACGGCCTGACCCTTACCAGCTCGCGCCTCGACAACAGCCAGAAAGGTCGTATCAGCGGCCAGGGCGCTGTCCGCGTGACCACCGGGGCTTTCGACAACAGCCAAGAGGGGCGCCTGGTCAGCGATGACGGTTTGGACCTGACTGCCGCCCAGGTCAACAACGCCTCCGGGCGTATCGCCAGCGGCAAGGACCTGATCGCCAGCGTCACCGGCCTCGACCAGCAGAACGGCGAACTCTTCAGCAAGACCCGTCTGAGTCTGGACCTGAACCACGGCCAGATGAACAACCAGGCAGGCCTGATCAACGGCCCGGTGCTGGTACTCAAGAACCTCAAGGACGTAAACAACCAGGGCGGTGAAATCTCCAGCGCCCAGGCCTTCATACTGGCCGCCCAGAGCCTGGACAACAGCAATGGCAAACTGCTGGGCAACCAGGGGCTGACCTTGCGCATCGAGCAGGCGCTCAACAACGTCAAGGGCCTGATCTCCGCGGCGTCCCTCGACAGCCGCAGCGCCAGCCTGGATAACAGCCAGGGGCAGATCAGCAGTCGCGGGCCGGCTGACCTTGCTGTCACGGGTGCCATTACCAACCTGAACGGCCAGTTGATCGCCACCGCAGACCTGAGCCTGACCGGCAGCTCCCTGGACAACCGCCAGAACGGTCTGGTGGGGGCTACAAAAGCGCTGAAACTCAACGTCGATCAGATCGACAACCGGGCTGGCGAGCTCTCCGCCAACGCCGACATCAGCATGACCGCCAGTCGCCTGGATAACCGCGATGGCGGCAAGGTTTTGGCTGATACCACTTTGGCCCTGAACAGCGCCCAGCTTCTCAACAGCAACCAAGGCCTGCTCAAAGGCAAGACCGGCCTGACGCTCGATGGCCAGACACTCGATAACCGCAACGGCCAGTTGATCAGTGGTCAGGACAGCCGCCTGACGCTGACCGGTGACGTGGACAACAGCCAAGGCCTGGTCAGCAGCGAAGGGCAACTGGACGTCAGCGCCGCCAAACTGACCAACACGGCCGGCAGCCTGTCCAGCGCCGGTGCCTTGAAGGCCAAGGCCATTGGCGCGCTGATCAACCAGGGCGGACGTCTGGTCAGTGACAGTGGCATCACCGTCAACAGCGCCAGCCTCGATAACAGTGCCCAGGGCGTCATCAGTGGCAAGGGCTCGGTGGGCGTGACCACCGGCGCCTTCGACAACAGCACGGGCAGCCTGACCAGTGCCGACCGCCTGACACTGACGGCGGGGCAGGTCACCAACCAGGGTGGCCGTATCGGCAGCGACAAGACCCTGACCGCCAGCGTCACCGGACTCGACCAGCAAGGCGGCACGCTGTTCAGCAACGGCGCTCTGACACTGGACATGAACCAGGGCCAACTGAACAACCAGAACGGCCTGATCAATGCGCCGCTGCTGGTGCTCAACAACCTCAAGGGCGTGAACAACCAGGGCGGCGAAATCTCCAGCACCCAGGCCTTCACCTTGGCCGCTGACAGCCTGGACAACAGCAATGGCAAGCTGCTGAGCAACCAGGCCGTGACCCTGCGGGTCAACCAGGCCCTGACCAACCTTAAGGGCCTGATTGCTGCGGCGGCGTTGGACATCCGGGCGATGAGCCTGGACTCCAGCAATGGCGGTGAGGTTTCGGCCCAGGGCGATATCGACCTATCCGTTTCCAGCCTGACCCAGAACGGCGGCCGCCTGCTCAGCGGCCAGGCCATTCGTCTTGACCTCGCCGGTGGCGACTTCGACAACCGCAACGGCCTGCTCAATGCCAAGGGCCCGCTGACCTTAAGCCGCCTGCGTGACTTGAACAACCAGAACGGCGAAGTCTCCAGCAACCAGAGCTTCGACGTCACCGCTCGCAACCTGGATAACAGCAACGGCAAGCTGATCAGCAACAACCAGTTGGGCGTGACCGGCAACACCCTCACCAACCAGAACGGCCTGATCTCCGGCTGGCAGGGCCTGAGCGTCAAGGGGACGAGCCTGGACAACCGCAACAGCGGTACTGTGTCCAGCCGCAGCGGCAACCTGGATGTGAACCTGAGTGGCGCACTGCTCAATGGCAACAAGGGGGCAGTGGTCAGTCAACAGGCCCTGACGGTCAATGCCGACAGCCTCGACAACCGTGGCGGCATCCTCTCCAGCGGCGCCGATCAGAAGCTGACCGTCGCCGGTCTGCTAGACAACACCCAGTCTGGCTCCATCGACAGCGGCACGGCCCTGACCCTGCAAGCCATGGCCCTGAACAACGCTGGCAGCATCAGCGCCGAACAGGCCATCCGCGTCACGGGCACCGATCTGGATAACAGCAACGGCACCCTGATCGGCAACGGCGGGGTCACCCTCGACCTGCTCGGCGCCTTGAGCAACCGCAACGGCAAGCTGGCCAGCGCCGGGCCGCTGGTGATCAGCCGCAGCAGCCAGATCAGCAACCAGGGCGGCCAACTGGTCAGCCAGGGCCTGCTCAGCCTGTTGACGGGTCGCCTCGACAACAGCAATGGCGGCACCGTAGCCGCCAATGGCGACCTGCAGATCATCAGTAGCGGCGCTGTGCAGAACAACACCGACGGCCTGATCTACAGCCAGAACGGCGACCTCAGCGTCAACGCTGGCAGTCTTGCCAACAGCAAGGGTGTGCTGCAAGGGCAGGGCACACTGAACCTGACGGTGACCGGCGACCTCGACAACCAGAGCGGCAAACTGCTGGCCCAGAACGGCAACCTCACCGCCCGTGCGGCCAGCCTCGACAACCGCGGCGGTATCCTGAGCAGCTTCAAGGGTGCGCTGGAAACCCGGATCGTCGGCGTCCTGAAAAATGGCTACGACCTGAACAACAACCGTCAGGGCGGCATCATCCAAGGCCAGGGCCTGAGCCTTAGCGCGTTGGGCGGGATCGACAACTACGGCGGCCGTATCGCGGCGCAAACCGGCGACGCGCTGATCACCACCGCTGACTTCGACAACCGCAACGGTGGTGTCTATGCCAAGGGCCTGGTGCAGGTCACCGGCAACAACTTCGACAACAGCGGCGACAACGATGGCCAGATCGCCGGCCAGCGCATTGACCTGAGCCTCAACGGCGCCCTGAACAACCGCCTCGGCGTCATCGAAAGTGACAGCACCCTGAGCGTGCGCGCTGCCAGCCTGGACAACCAGACCGGCCAATTGCGCGCCCTGGGCAGCAGCGGCAAGACCGACTTCCAGATCGATGGGTTGTTCGACAACCGCAACGGCAAGCTGGAAACCGCCAACAGCGACCTGACCCTGAATGTCGGCGGCTTCCAGAACCAGGGTGGCAGCCTGCTGCATGTGGGTAACGGCACCTTCGATATCGCTACCGACAAGCTGCTCAACGCCGGTGGCAGCGTAACGACCCGCGGCGGCCTGACCCTGACGGCGGACAGCTGGACCAACAGCAGTGTGATCGAGGCCGGCCGACTGACCGTCAACGTTGGCACCCTGAACCAGATGGCTGGCGGCCAGTTGCTGGCCGTCACCCACTTGACCGGCAACGGTGGCAACTGGAACAACGATGGCCTGATCGCCAGTGATGGCACGGCCAGTTTGAACCTGACGGGTAGCTACGGCGGTAATGGCCGCTACAGCAGCCAGGGCACCTTGGGACTGAATGCGGCCTCGGTCAGCCTGGGCAGTGCGGGCAGTATTGCGGGAGGCGGTGATACCACGATCAATGTGGAGGGCCTGCTGAGCAATGCGGGACGCCTGACTTCCAATGCTGACCTTGGCGTCGTGGCTGGCAGCTTGACCAACAACGGCACCCTGGCCAGTTCCCAGAACCTGTCGATCAAGACTCACAACCTGCTCAATGACAACGGCTCACTGTTGTTCAGTGGCGGTGACATGGGCTTGCAGGTCGATACCCTGACCAACAACCAGGGCGATATCTACAGCCTGGGTGCGTTGATGGTGTCTGGCTACGCCGACGGCACGCGCGCCAACCTGCTGGAAAACATCTCCGGCAGCCTCGAGTCCCAGGGTGACATGACCTTGCGGGCGCAGAGCCTACTCAACCGCAAGGACAAACTGACCTACAAGAGCAGTTTTGTCTCCGGCAGCATTAGCGTTAACAACTACTACACCGGCTCTAAACATCGCCAGACCAACTACATCGCGACCGAAGTCTTCCAGAGCGCCATCGATGAGGACTCCCGGCAAGCCAGCCTGCAGTCCGGACGCAACCTGACGATCGACGGCGGGGATGTCGTCAACCGTTACAGCGCTATCACCGCCGCCGGGAACATCAATATCGGCGCCGATAACCTGACGAACGAAGGCGCCGTGGCCGGTATTACCACCCGGACCCGGACGTGGTACTCAGGTTGGGTCAAGAAGGGCTCCGACTACGCGTTTATCAGCAATTATGTCGTGCCCTACAACGCCCAATCGACGCCGACACCGATCTCGGTCGAGGCCTTCACCAACTACACCTCGGCATGGGGCGGTGGTCTGATCGGTGACACGACCACGGCAGCGTCCGGGGGGACCGGGCTGGCCGCCGCCGTGATCCAGGCCGGTGGCAGTGTTGCGATCAATGCGACGAAAAACCTGATCAACAGCTCGGTCGTCGAATACACCCATCCCGAGGTCACGCAACAGCGCTCGCAGGAAACGGCTACCGCGAAGGTGTTGCCTTCGGTGGTGCTGCTCAACAACCAACTGCCGCCGAACCTGGCGCAGCAGCAGGTCAATCCGGTGACCTTGCCGGGCTTCAGTCTGCCGTCCGGCCAGAATGGTCTGTTCCGCCTTAGCGGGCAGGGTGGTGCCTCGGTACAGGCAATGGGCCCCCAGGCCATGGGCGCCACGGCGGTCAACCCTGCTCAGCGCCAGCAAAGCGCCGGTGGTGCGCAGGCGCGCATCCTGCAAGCCGCTGATACGACTCACGGCAGCGCAGGCGATTTGCAACTTGAAGCGAATGCCCGGCCCACCACCGCCAGCAACGTCAGTGGCAGTGTGATCAATGTTGCCGCGCCCGGGGATGCGGGCAGTGTCCCGTTCTCGGCGGGCGGCCAGGCGGTCCATCGGGTGCTGGGCTTGCCCGACACCTCGGGTAAATCCAGCCCACAGAAGTACCTGATCGAAACCAACCCGGTACTGACTGACCTCAAGCAGTTCATGGGGTCGGACTACCTGCTCTCGAACCTGGGTTATGACCCGGACGCGAGCGCCAAGCGCCTGGGCGATGGATTCTACGAACAGAAACTGATCCAGCAGGCGGTGACGGCGCGGACCGGGCAACGCTTTATCGACGGGCAGACGTCTGACGAAGCGCTCTACAAGTACTTGATGGACAACGCCATCAAGAGCAAGCAGCAGCTCAACCTGGCCGTCGGCGTCAGCCTGACTTCCGAACAGGTTGCGGCGCTGACCCATGACATCGTCTGGCTGGAAAACACCGAGGTCAACGGCGAGCAGGTGCTGGTCCCCGTGCTGTACCTGGCCAATGCCAACAACCGCCTGACGGCTGATGGCGCCCTGGTCCAGGGCTCCGACGTCCAACTGATCGCCGGTCACGACCTGGAAAACGCCGGTACGCTGCGTGCCAGCAACAACCTGTCGGCCAGCGCTGGCAACGACTTGGTCAACAGGGGGCTGATTCAGGCTGACAACCGCCTGGATCTGCTGGCAGGACACAACATCGTCAACAAGGCCGGCGGTGTCATCACCGGTCGCGATGTCAGCCTCACCGCCACTACCGGCGATGTGATCAACGAGCGCAGCGTCACCCGGATCGACAGTGGCAACGGTGATGTCACCCTCCATCGCGATGTCGCCGACAGCGCGGCCCGTATCGAGGCGGCCAATGACCTGAGCGTACGTGCCGGCCGTGACTTCACCAGCCAGGGCGGCGTACTGCAGGGCGGTCGTGATACCCAGATTGTCGCGGGTCGTGACCTCAACCTGATTGCCGCCGAACAGCGCGATGCCGTCAGCATCGGCAAGCGCCACGACACCGAGCAAGTCACCCAACTCGGTTCGACGCTCACGACTGGGCGCGATGTATCGCTCAGTGCCGGGCGAGATCTGAGCGCCATCGCCAGCCAGATCGACGCCAAGCGTGACGTGGCCATGACGGCTACCGGCGATCTGACGCTGGCCTCGGCGGCGAATGAACAGCACGTCTATGACCAGACGCGGAAGGTGACGCGCCAGGAGGACCATACTCAGCAGGTTGCGACCAGCGTTTCGGCGGGTGGCAACGTGGCTTTGGTGGCAGGTAACGACCTGGACGTGATCGCCAGCCGGGTGAAATCGAACAATGAGGCTTACATTTACGCCGGTCATGATCTGACGCTGGAAACAGCGGCAAACAGTGACTACTCCTACTACTCCAAGACCAAGAAAGGCGCTTGGGGCAAGAAGTCATCAACGATGACGGAAAGCGGCAGTGAGCAGGTGGTTTCTTCGGTTATCGAAGCGCAGGGCAAGACCACGATTGCCGCTGTTAATGACGTGAATATCACGGGCTCATCCGTTAACAGCGAAAAGGGGGCCCTGGTTGTTCAGGCTGGCAACGATGTCAACTTGAGCGCTGCGCAAAACAGCCAGTTCGACGCTTCGGCCAAGTCGAAGTCCGGTGGTTTCGGGCTTTCCAGCACCAGCAAGAAAAGCAGTGATTCTTCCAGCGCCACGACGCTGACAGGCGCAACACTGAGCGCAGACACGACGCTGGTCCAGGCGGGGCATGATCTTGTTGTTTCCGCCAGCAATGTGGTTTCAACAGAACAAACCGATTTGCGGGCCCGCAACGACATCCGCATTGAAAGTGGCACCGAAAGCTTTAGTGCCCAGCATAGTCAGTCGACTAACAAGTCCGGCTTGATGAGTTCTGGTGGAATAGGCGTGACCTTAGGCTCCTCTAAGAATACCTATTCGCAAAACACTGAAACCCACACAGAAAAGGCCAGTACCGTTGGCAGCGTGTTGGGTAGCGTCAATATCACGGCGGGCGAGGACCTGAGTGTCAAGGCCAGCGACGTGGTCGCCGACAAGGATATCAACCTCGCGGGACAAAACGTTTACATCACGGATGCTGCCAACACCCACTCAACTCAATCCGCTCAGACGAGTAGCAAAAGTGGTTTGACGCTAGCGTTGTCCGGTGTCGTGGGTGGGGCGGTCAATACCGCAGTACAAACCGTCCAGGCCGCCAAGCAGGAAGACGACTCCCGCCTGGCGGCATTGCAGGGCATTAAGGCGGGCTTGTCCGGGTATCAGGCCTGGCAGGGCGCTCAGGCACTGGACTCCGGTGCACAAACCGGCAGCTTTGTGGGCATTTCCCTTTCACTGGGGACGCAGAAGTCCAGCTCCAAGCAGCTTCAGGAGCAGAGCTTCAGTCAGGGAAGTAGCCTGACGGCTGGTAAAGACCTGACCATCATTGCGACGGGGAATGGGCAGCCGGGCTCCACCGCTGGAGATATTTTGGTCGTCGGCAGCAAGCTGCAGGCCAGTCATGATGTGTCCATGACTGCCGCCCGGGACATTCAACTGAGTGCGGGAAGCAATACACAGAAACAGGAAGGCTCTAACAAGAGTGGTGGCGGAGCGGTGGGTGTCAGTCTGGGTGCCAGCTCCGGCGGTGCAGGGCTAAGTATCTTTGCGAGCGCAAACAGTGGTGTCGGCAAGGAAAAAGGCAATGGGACTGCCTGGGCAGAAACCACTGTCAATGCCGGGAACCAACTGAACCTCAAAAGTGGCCGGGACACCACACTGGAAGGTGCGCAGGCTACGGCACAAAAGGTAGTTGCCGATATTGGCCGCAACCTCACCCTGACCAGCCTGCAAGACTCCGATCGTTTTGATTCCAAGCAGACCAACGTCAGCGGCGGTGCCAGCTTTACGTTTCTCAGCATGACCGGTAGTGCATCGCTCAGCATCAGCCAGGACAAAATCAAGTCGAAATTCGACAGCGTTCAAGAGCAAACCGGGCTGTTTGCCGGCAAGGATGGCTATCAGGTCACCGTTGGGGATCACACGCAACTCAATGGTGCGGTAATCGCCAGCACTGCCAGTGCCGATCAAAACAAGCTGAGCACTGGAACACTGGGCTGGGCCGATATAGGTAACAAGGCTGACTTCAGCAGCCAGCACCAAGGCGTCAGTGGGGGGACCGGGGGTGATACCGGATCGATGTTCATGGGCAACATGGGCAGCATGCTGCTGGCGGGGGCGAACCACAGCGGCCATGACAGCAGCACGACCTACTCGGCGGTCTCGGCAGGGGAGATCAACATCCGTGACAAGGATAAGCAACAGCAGGACGTCGCTACGCTAAGCCATGATGTAGAGCACGCGAACAATGCCCTGAGCCCCATATTCGATAAAGAGAAAGAGCAAAAGCGTTTGCGCCAGGCTCAAGTGATTGGTGAGATCGGTAACCAGGCAGTAGACATTATTCGTACCCAGGGCGCGATCGAAACAGCCAAGGCGCTGAAGGACCCTCAAAAGATCGAAATAGCTCGCCAGCAATTGGCCGAGAAGGGCAACACCGAGCCTACAAAGGCGCAAATTGACAACCAGATTACGAACGTGGTCATGCGTGATTACGGCACGGGGGGCAATTATCAACGCGCCGCGCAGGCTGTTACGGCTGCTATTCAGGGGCTGGCGGGTGGCAATATTGCTCAAGCCTTGGCGGGGGCGTCGGCTCCCTACCTGGCCGGAGTCATCAAGGAGAGCACCGGTGATAACCTCGAAGCCAGAATCATGGCCCACGCGGTTCTTGGTGCTGTGCTGGCCAAGTCCCAGGACGGTTCGGCTTTGGCTGGAGCCGCCGGCGCCAGTATCGGGGAGTTGCTCGCAACTCAACTTTATCCGGGCAAGAAGGCCAGCGAGCTGAGTGAAGTTGAAAAACAGAAAATCTCGGCATTGTCGACACTGGCCGGTGGCTTGGTGGGTGGCCTGATTGGTGGTGACTCGAGCAGCGCCATCGTAGCGGGCAGCACAGCGAAGAACGCCGTTGAGAACAACGAAGTATCTTTCCCGCTCAGTGACAGCTTTGGGGCGGCATCAGCCAGTTGGGATGCCTATTTGGTTCAGCAGGGGGCGACACCCGAGGAAAGGAGCGATGCTCAACGGTCTCTAGCACGGGGGGATGGGTACAGGGGGCCCGGTCACGATTTTGTCGAGGGTTTGGCGTATGCTTCTGGTGCCCCTGGTCTTGCTCTGATTATCCCGGAACTGGCTATGGGGTGTGGGCTTGCTCCCGCGTTGTGCAGTGAAGCGGGTATCATCGCCGCGGAGATGGCGGGTGGGGATGCTGCGGTAGGTGGGACCGCGCTTGGGATTTTTGGCGGAGCTGGCGCTGTTCTAAAGGGTGGTGCACAAGAGGCTGCCGCCGCCAATGAATTAGCAAGATTATCTGAACGGGCACTGCAAGTTCGCTCGGAGCTAAATATTGGTAGCGGTAGGAATATTGCTGTTGCTGAGTATTCAATTGATGGACAAAGCGCTGAGCTTGTAGGGGTAAGCGGCCTAGCGAAGCGCCCAGGAACGGTTGATGTCCCTAAAACACAGGTCTTCGACACAATACAAACTGGTAACAATCCACGGACAATGGACTCAGAGTATAAAATATTGTCGAGTTTGGCAGATAAGCTAACCCCCTCGTCACAAGGGGTCGTGAATATTTACTCAGAGCTCCCAGTTTGCGTTTCATGCAGCGGGGTTATAAGTCAGTTTCAACAAAGGTTCCCCGGTGTGATTGTTAAAGTAGAAACAGGAAAGCCAAGATGAAAAGCGTTCGGGATATTTTTCATGAGTTAGTGCTGCGGGGAGTAATTTTAAATTCTACTCTTGTTGGTTGCTCCGAAGTGGAGATTGCATCAATCGAACAATATTTTGGTTGTAAAGTTCCTTTGGCATATCGTGAGTTTTTGACGATTGCGGGGCGTTCGGCTGGTAAGATTTTTTGTGGTGTTGATATATTTTATCCGAGATTACTTAGTCTAAAGTTTGAGGCGGGTGAGTTGCTTGATGAGTTAGGGCTCTCTGATTTGCTGCCTACGGATGCTAAGGTGTTCTGCATGCATCAAGGATATGAAATTAATTATTTTCTACCGGTCTCTGACGATCCGCCAGTATTTCAGTTTTTTGAAGGTCAGAGTTCGATCACTAAAACTTGGGATAGCTTTTCAAGCTTCTTAATTGCATCAATAGAAAACCATCTTTTACAATGGTCGGACTTGAATTAACACAGTTTAACGTATTGCCTTGAATGCAATAAGGTGCAAAAGGCGAAATGCTCAAGATTGAAACATATTTTAGAGTTGAAGGTGGTGTATGAGAAAATTTAGCATTACTTTTTTATATAGTCTGTAAAAACCGAATTAAGTATGGGGGGAGTTTGATTTGCGGCGCCGAGCTGCTGAAAAAATCTGCACATGAAGGATTTTTTTTAAAGGGCTAAAAAGGTAAAGCTAGGTGACATTTTTCAGGTTTTAACTCTCGCAGAGTATCGCATAGGCGCAAGTCACTCATAAGCATCCGGAGTTTGGTTATTTAATTGTTGTTTTCCCCGAATTTCATAATGAGCAACCAGAAGATTTTTCGGTTGTTGTTGATGGTGAGCCACAATTTTTCGCATGGCGGCCGCAAAAACTGAGTGCAACACCTCTACCTCAGGTAAGGTGCGGCAATGT
>NZ_JBSVWN010000041.1:0-56054 GCF_054071325.1 Pseudomonas sp. SDO5215_S409
GGCCACCACAGCCAAGCTGGTTGCGCTTCGCGCAACGCGCCATGCCTGGCGCACACAAAAAAGCCCCTCATCAAGAGGGGCTTTCGTAGACCACGTGTCAGCGCCGGTGCATCAGGTCATCTGAATGATGGTCTGCATGATGGTGCTCTGGGTGGAGATGGTCTTGGCGTTCGCCTGGTAGTTGCTCTGCGCCTTGATCAGGTCCACCAGCTCACTGGTCAGGTTGACATTGGAGTTTTCCAGGGAGTTGGCCACGATCGCCCCCAGCGTGCCGGTCTGTGGCGCATCGTAACCTGGCTGGCCCGAGGCGAAGGTTTCTTTCCAGGTGGTGCCGCCGTTTGGCTGCAGGCCCTGTTCGTTGTTGAAACTGGCCAGGGAAATCTGGCCGATGGCCTTGCTTTGCTCGTTGCTGAAGTTGGCGAACAGCACGCCGTTGGCATCGATTTTCAAGCCGGTGATTTCACCCGTGGCATAACCGTCGGTGGTCGGCGGGTTACGGTAGGTGGCCGAGTTGAACTGGGTGATGTTACCCATGTTGATCGCAATGCCACCCGGGTTGGCGGCGGCGCCGTTATCCGGCTTCCACACACCGTTGTCCAACACGCCCGGGCGCCAATCGCTGATGGTCAACGTTTTGTTGGACACGGTCGATGGCGGCGTCACCACACTTTGCAGGGCACCGGAGGTGTCAAAGGTCAGGGTCGACGCGACAGGCGCTTGGGCGCCAGTACCTGTGACCGGCGTGCCATTGGGGTTGCGGCCGTCGATCAAGGTGTACGACTTCCAGGTGTTGGAGTCGGTCTTGACCAGGTATTGCACCATCGGGTGAGCATTACCCTGGGTGTCATACAAGGTGGTGTTGTATTGCGTGGTAAAGGTGCTGGCATCGGTCGGATCGAACGGCTTGGCCGTCTGGTCGATGATCTTTTCCGACGAGTTCAGGTTACTGGTGGAGTCCACCTTGCTTGAAGCTTTGGGCGGCAGGTTCGACAAGTTGATGCGCAGGTCGGTCAGGCCGCCCTTGATAATATTGCCGTTGTCATCCGCCGCGTAGCCCTGCAAGCGGGACGTGCCGGTGTTGTTCGTGATGTAGCCGTCTTTATCGCGGTTGAAAGTACCGGCACGGGTGTATTCCAGGGAGCCATCACTGCCTTTCTGTACAAAAAAGCCGCCGCCTTGAATGGCCATGTCCAGCGGACCGCCACTGCTATTGACGTCACCTTGGGTGAACTGCTGGGACACTGCCGCCAGGTTTACACCGTTACCGACTGCATTCTGGCCGGTACCCAGGCGGGTTGCCGCGTAGATATCCGCGAACTCCGCACGGGAGGACTTGAACCCGGTAGTCGCCACGTTGGCGATGTTGTTACCGGTCACGTCCAGTTGTTTGTTGGCCGCATAGAGGCCGCTCAGGCCGATATTAAAAGACATGTTTCTCTCCTCTGCCGTGTATTAGCCGGCTCTATGTACCGATGATCTGAATTTGCGACAGCTTGACGCTGCCCATGCCACCCGCGAGGTTGAGCATCATCTCGCCGCCGTTCTGGCCCAGGGTCACGCTGGTGACCGTCGCCGGGAGCGAGGTGGCCAGGGCAACCGAGTCGCCTTTGTCATTCTTGGTGGTGGCGGCAAAGGTGTAGGTGCCAGCCGGCGCCGTCTCGCCCTTGTCGTTTTTGCCGTCCCAGATAAAGCTGGCACTGCCCGCACTCTGCGCGCCCATATCGATGGTGCGAACGACGTTGCCGTCCTTGTCGGTGATCTTCACGGAAACGTTACCCACCGCCGCCGTCACGGCCACCGAGCCGGTCATGCTTTTGCTGGTGTCGACCGTGGCCTTGTTGGTTTGGGTAATCACCGAGCGCCCGACCAGCGACGACGCCTGCAGGGCCTGCGAGGAGCTGTAGTTGGCAGAAATCGCATTCACCGAGTCGTTCAGCGTGTTGATGCCTTCCAGGCTACTGAACTGCGCCAACTGGGCCACGAACGCGCCGTTGTCCTGAGGCGACAACGGGTTCTGGTTTTTCAGCTGGGTCACGAGCAGTTGCAGGAATGCGTCCTTGCCCAGCGACTGGTTGCCGGTGGCGGCCTTGGCCGCATCCCCGACATTGTTGTTGCTGTTCTGGACCTTCTGGTTGAAGAGGTCCTGGACTGTCGAGTTGTTGTCAACAATAGCCATTACGTAGCGCCCCTTATCACTGACCCAGGGTCAGGACCTTCTGCATCATGGTTTTGGCGGTGTTCATCATTTCGGCGTTGGTCTGGAACGAACGGCTGGCGGAAATCATGTCGGCCATTTCCTCGACCACGTTGACGTTGGGGTAGTACACGTACCCTTTTTCGTCCGCGGCAGGATGGTTGGGCTCGTAGCGGGCTTCCAGGTTGCTCTGGTCTTCGACCACCCCGAGCACCTGTACGCCAGAGCCTGCGGCATCCTGGTTCTGGAACAGCGAATCGCTGCCATTGCCCTGGCCGTCCTGGAACATGGTGGCAAACACCGGGTGCCGGGCGCGGTAGGTCTGGTCGATGCTCGAAGACACCGTCTCGGCGTTGGCGATGTTACTGGCGACGGTGTTCAGGCGCGTGGTCTGCGCGCTCATGCCGCTGCCGGCAATATTGAAAACACTGGCGAGGGACATGGCTTACTCTCCACGCAGGGCTGACATCAGCCCTTTGAATTTGCTGTTGAGCAGGGTAAAGCTGGCCTGGAAGTTCACCGAGTTCTCGGCATAGGCCGATTGCTCCAGCTGCGCGTCCACGGTGTTCTGGTCGATCGACGGTTGCATCGGCGTGCGATACAGCAACTGCTCGTCACCCTGGCCAAACCCTTGCGCTTCGATATGACGGCTGTTGGTCATGTTCAAGGCAAAGGTGCCGTTCTTGGTCTTGTCTTGCTGCGCGGCGAGCACGGCGGAGAAGTCCAGGTCCCGAGCCTTGTAGTTCGGGGTGTCGGCGTTGGCAATGTTGTTGGCCAGAACTTCGGCACGCTGGGCGCGAAAACCCAGGGCCTGTTCGTGGATACCGAGCGCTTTGTCGAAGCTGATGCTCATGGCGGAAACCTTTGACCTGCTTGTCGTTAACTGGGTTATAGCAAGGGCTATGCCAAGTTAACGAAGGCCCGTATTTCAAGGGTTTTCCGAGAGAGTGCCCGCGGCAATGCCAGAAAAGCGGCAAGGGGTTTCCGCGAAACGCCAGTAAAGCGGCAAAGGGGATTTGCCGCTGCCCGGCAGATTGCCGGCTACTTGGCCTGGTAGATAATGCCGGGGCTGCACTGCACCATCTGATAATGGTCGGGCAGGCCGTTCAGGGCTTCGGATGCCCCCAGGAACAGATAACCGCCGCGCTTGAGGGTGCCGTGAATGCGTAGCAAGATGTCTTTCTTCACCTCGGCCGAAAAGTAGATCAGCACGTTGCGGCAAAACACCATGTCGAACTTGCCGAGGCTGGCATAACTGTCCAGCAGGTTGAACGAGCGAAACTCCACCCGGCTCTTGATCGGCGCCTTGACCGCCCAGCGCCCGGCGCCCTTGGGGTCGAAGTAACGCTGCAGGCGCTCCTGGGACAAACCGCGCCCCAAGGCCAGGCTGTCGTACTCGCCGGTCTTGCAGTTGTTGAGCATGGTGCCGGACAAGTCCGTGCCGATGATCTGCGCCCCGGCCTTGAGTTGGCCCAGGTTGCTGCGCTCGAATTCATCGATGGCCATCGAGATCGAATACGGCTCCTGCCCCGACGAACACGCCGCCGACCAGATGCGCAACCGCTGGCCGGGGCTGGCCTTGATCGCCTCTGGCAGGACTTTGTTCTTGAGCACTTCGAACGGGTAGGTGTCACGAAACCACAGGGTTTCGTTGGTGGTCATGGCATCGACCACCCTTTCCTTGAGCCCGCTGCGCGGCTGGCCCTGGATCCGCTGGACCAGCTCGCCCAGCGACTTGATCCCTTGCTGTTCCATCAGTTTGTTGAGACGGCTGGATACCAGGTACTGCTTGTTTTCACCGAGCAAGATGCCACAGGCTTTTTCCAGGAAGACCCGGAACTGTTCAAAATCCAAATTACCCGTAGACAAAAGTACCGCCTCTATAAATCGTGTGACCGCCAGGGGGAAGGCCCCTAGCCATGATCTGCTGCCTTGATCCGGTCGACTACCCGGGATGCCAGGTCATCAGGACGGAACTTGGCCAGAAAGTCATCGGCACCGACCTTCTTGACCATCGCCTGGTTGAAGACGCCCGACAACGAAGTATGCAGGATGATATGCAGCTTTTGCATGCGCGGATCATTGCGGATCTCGGCCGTCAGCGTGTAGCCGTCCATTTCCGGCATCTCGATGTCAGAGATCATCATCAAGAATTCTTCTTCGGGCTTCTTGCCCTCATCCACCAGCTTGCGCAGGTAATCCAGCGCCTGTCGGCCGTCGTTGAGCGCCACCACTTCTACGCCCACGGTTTGCAGGCAGCGGGACACCTGCTTGCGAGCCACCGAGGAGTCGTCCACGGTCAGCACCCGCAGCGACAAGGCTTTGTGCTGGATCTCGGCGTCCACCACGCCCACCGAGATCGCCTCGGAGGTCGGGGCCACTTCGGCGAGGATTTTCTCCACGTCGATGATTTCCACCAACTGGTTATCGACCCGCGTCACCGCCGTCAGGTAGTGATCGCGGCCGGTGCCCTTGGGTGGCGGATGGATCTCCTCCCAGTTCATGTTGACGATGCGCTCCACCGAACGCACCAGAAACCCCTGGGTCTTGGTGTTGTACTCGGTGATGATTACGAATGGGCTGCCACGGTCCTTCAAACCGGCGGAACCGGTGGCCATGGCCAGGTCAAGGATCGGGATGGTCGCGCCACGAATGTTGGCCACGCCGCACACCACCGGGCTGGACTTGGGCAACAGGGTCAGCTTGGGACACTGCAGCACTTCGCGCACTTTGAAGACGTTGATGCCATAGAGCTGCTGGCCGTCCAGACGAAACAGCAGCAACTCCAGACGGTTTTGCCCTACCAGCTGCGTGCGCTGGTTCACCGCATCCATTACACCCGCCATGCCCTGACTCCTACGCTGAAACCTACGGGTACGACGTGTACCCAACATTAAACGGCACGAGCTTTGCTTTTTTAATCGCCATGGACATCAAACCGACAGTTTCCCGACGCCCGCCCCCCCTGCCACGCCTTAAAAGGCCCGGCAGAGCGGTGTGCATCGCCCTTGCATTACTCGGCTTCGCGGCAGGCGAGACGGCCCGTGCTGACAACCTCACCTTGCCTGATCTGCTTATCGGCGTCACCCAAGGCTTTCTTGAGTTCACTGTAGAAGATTATCTGGCCACCACCCAGACGCCCGGGCGCTACGAGATCCAGGTCAACCAGCTGGACCCCCGCTTGCGCATGCCCCTGTGCGACAAGGAATTGACAGCGTCGCTGGAAAGCCCGGCCCAGCCGATTGGCCGCGTGACCGTGCGCGTACGGTGCGACGGTGCCTCGCCCTGGACGGTGTTCGTGCCCGCCCAGGTCAAGCTGTTTCGCGACGTAGTGGTGGTGACCCGGCCGCTCAAGCGCACCGGCATCGTCGGCTTTGAAGACGTCGCCTTGCGCGAGCGGGACATCAGCTTGATCAGCCAGGGCTACCTGACGTCGCTGGACCAGGCACTCGGGCAAAAATTGACCCGACCAATGGTCACTGACCAGGTCATGACCCTGGTCAACCTGGAGCAGGCCGAAGTCATCCGCAAGGGTGACCAGGTGGTGATCTCGGCCAGCAGCGGGGCGCTGAACGTGAAAATGCCGGGCGAGGCGCTGTCCGACGGCGGCCTGAGCGAGCAGATCCGGGTCAAAAACCTCAACTCCAACCGTGTGATCAAGGCCCGCGTGACCGCGCCCGGCCAAGTCGAGGTGGCCCTATAGAGCGCTGGCACAGGACGCCGGCTTTTTCTACACTGTGCCCTGACGTGACCAGGCAAAGGTTTATTGTCAATCGAGCCTAAAGTTTGTCCGGGTATGGCCGAAAACATGGCAAGCGTCCAAATACCCAGAGGTTTTTTCACATGGTCATTGATTTCAGTCGTTTGAATAACGCCCCGGCGCTCCCCGGCAATACGCGTACCAGCGGTGCCAAAGAGAGCGTTGAAGGCAAGTCCCAGCCAGTGTCCACCCAGGCGGAAAAAGCCGGTGCGAGCCAGAGCGGGGAATCGGTACACCTGAGCAATGAGGCTCAACAGTTGCAGAAGGTCACGGACTCGCTGCGCGATCAACCGGTGGTCAACAAAGCCCGCGTGGCCGAGTTGAAACAGGCTATCGCCGATGGCAGCTACAAAGTCGACAGCAACCGTGTAGCCAGCAAACTGCTTAATTTCGAAGCCGAGCGCTAGGCAAAGGCCTGCGCTAGGCTTTTGGACGCTTAAACCCCAAGGCCAGCCATGCACGACGAAAACTTGCTCCAACTGATCATTGATGACCTCGTACCTGCCCAGCAGCTACTCGAGCTTCTTCAGGAAGAATCCCTGGCCCTTTACGGGCGCGACATGCCGCTGCTCGAAGAGATTCTGGCGCGCAAGCAGTCGCTGATCGTGCTGCTGGAGCAGCACGGCAAGAAACGCACCCAAATCCTGGTGAGCCTGGGATTGCCGGCCGATCAGAACGGCCTCGCCCAATTGGCCAGCCATTCCACCGTCGGCGACCAGCTGCTGAGCCAGAGCAAAGCGCTCAACCAATTGATTACCCAGTGCCAGGAAGCCAACGTACTCAACGGACAGTCGATCCAGCTGCAGCAAGCCACGACCGCCAACCAGTTGCGTATCCTCCATGGGGGCGAACCGCCGGCGCTTTACAACGCCCAGGGGTCCACCTCGCGCCTGGTCAAGCCAAGCACCCTCAGCCAAGCCTGATGCCGGTTGACGGCGCGGCCTATCCAAGTCGCGCCACATGCTGGCAAAATGCCTGCTCTTGCGTGAAGTCGTATTTTGTCTGGAGATGGAAGAACCGTGTTCAATGCCCTTAACGCGGAAGATGCTCCGCAGCCACCCAAGGTGCTCACCACACCTCTGGAAATCGCGAGCACGTTGCGGATGCTGCAGGAGAGCCATGATCCGCTGATCATCACCTTCCATGAACGCAGCCAGCGCTTCCAAAGCTATCTGGTAGAAGTCGACCGGGACAGCAAGACGCTGGCCCTGGACGAAATGATCCCCCGCGACGGCGAGCGCTTCCTGGAGAGCGGCGAGCCTTTTCGTATCGAAGGTTTCCATGACGGCGTACGCGTGGCGTGGGAAAGCAACGGCACCTACAGCGTCGACGAAGCCGACGGCCACCGCGTGTACCGTGGCAACATGCCCGACGAAGTGGTCTATCACCAGCGCCGCAATGCCTTCCGGGCCGCCCTTAAGCTGGCGCAACTGGTGAACATCGAACTGGGCGGTGAAAAGCTCAAGTCGCCGGTCAATGGCAAATTGCTGGATATTTCTGCCACCGGCTGCAAGTTGCGCTTTGAAGGCGACATCTCCGAGCGCCTGCAACTGGGCCAGGTGTATGACCGCTTCATCGCCGCCCTGCCCTTTGGCAGCATGACCACCTCGGTGGAACTGCGGTATCTGCACTTTGAAGAAAGAATCAACACCACCTTCGCGGGCGTGCGTTTCCATAACATCAGCGGGCTGGTGCAGCGTCAGGTAGAACGTTTTGTGTACCAGTTGCAGCGCGAAGCGCGCCGGTTCGACAAGGACGATGACTTTTAAGGCATAAAGGTCATGAAAAAACGGGCAGCCCCGCCAGGGATCTGCCCGTTTTTTGTTTCAGGGGCGTGCCCTGCTCAAATCGTGGGGGTGGTCGTCCGGGTCTGGGGGCTCGGGTGGGTCTTGCACGGCGGCGGGCTCTTGGGCGGCGGGCTCAGGCTCGGCGACAGGTTCGGCAGGCGCCGTTTGCATCTGGTCCTGAACATCCTGCTCATCCACACGCGGGTCCAGCGCTGCCACCAGCGGCGAGCTGGACATGCTGTCCGGCATGGCCACGTGATGCAGGGGCGCATCGTCCACTTGGTGCAGGTTGGTCACGGCCTTGGGCCGAATGCGCCACACCAGGATCAGCGCACACAGGCTGAAAAACGCATAGAGCATCTGGTTGCCGAGCAGCTTCATGACCACACCGGCCAACAGCGGACCGATGCTGGCGCCCACCCCGTACGTCACCAACAGCATGGCCGTGAGGGACACCCGACGGTCGCTCTCGACATGGTCATTGGAAAACGCCACGGCCAACGGGTACAGGCAGAACTGCACCAGCGAGCACAAAAAGCCCGCCGCAAACAGCACTTCCAACGGCACCTGGGTCATGATCGCCAGCGGCAATGCCGCCACCGCCAGGCACAGGGCGAAACTGCGGATAAGCACGGCGCGGTCATAGCGGTCCGACAACCAGCCCAACGGCCACTGCACCAGCAGCCCGGCAAAAATGCAGCTGCCCATGAACAGGCCGACCTGCTCGGTGCTCAACCCCTGCTGGGCGGCATACAAGGGCGCCAGGCCATAAAACGAACCGACGATAACCCCCGCCCCCAACACCGTACTGAGCGATTGCGGCACCCGCTTGATAAAAAAGCGCGGGTCCATCGGCGCCGGACGCAAGGGCGCCGGGTGAATCCGCCGGGTCAGGGCCACCGGCACCAGGCACAGGGCAAAACACAGCGCCACCAGCATCAGCAGTTCAAGGCCCAATTGCGGGTGCATGACCAGAATCAGCTGGCCCAGCACCAACCCCAGGTAGGAAGCGATCATGTAACCGCTAAACACCACGCCGCGCTGCTTGGCGTCCGCCTGCTCATTGAGCCAGCTTTCGATGACCATGTACTGGCACATCATCCCAAGGCCGACGATCGTACGCAGCACGATCCACGCTGGCAGCCAGTTGATCAACCCGTGCCCGAGCACCGCCGCGCCGACGATCCCGGCACAGGTGGCGTAGGCCCGGATGTGCCCCACCCGCGCGATCAGTCGGTGGCCGATCTTGCCGCCCAGCACCAGGCCAAAATAGTTGGCCGCCATCAAGGCACCCACCCACAGGCTGTCGACATGATCGGCCGCCAGGCGCAGGGCCAGGTAAGTGCTGAGCAGGCCGGAGCCGATCAGCATCATCAGGGAGGCGAAATAAAGGGCTCGAAAAGATTTCCAGATCTGGCGCATCGGCGTTCCGAGCGGCTCCTTGCAGTGGGGTGTCGGGCTAACGGCATGATAGTCCGGCCTCGTCAGGGCCGAACAGCCAAAACACGCCGTTGCCGGGGATTTTTTTCTGCACGCCAAAAGGCTGTGTCTCAGACGCCGCCAGGCGATGCAAAAGGTACAGGCCGTGACAAACCGCCGCAGCGGCCCGTCACTGGTTCACCTGTGAACCCCAACCCAGGCAAAGGTTCGCGTTTACACCGCGCCGTCGACGCCTTCGGTCACGCTGTAACGCACGCTCGCAAAGGCGGGCAAGGTGGCCAGCGGCGAATGGCTTTCCACCTCGAAATACGGCAAGTCGGGCGCGTTGAACACCTCGACCGGATGGCCATGGGCATAGGCCAGCACCGTCGAGACCGGTGACGTGCGCCAGTAGCGCACGCGCCCCTCGGGCAGGTCCAGTTGCACGCTCAGCGAACCGTTGGTGCCGGCGACGCCCACCTTGAATTGCCGCGCTTGCTGGCATAGCACGCTGGCATGCCCGACCGTCGTGGCAATCAAGCCCTGCTCCGTCAACTCATCGAGCCGCCCCTGCCCGTCGATGGCGCGAAACTCGCCCACATCCGCCGCCCACTCCACCGCCACATGGCCGGGGCGGCGCAGCATCAACACATCCCAAATGCCTACGTTCACCGTGTGTTCGGTGGTGTTGATCAAGGTGTGCTCCACGGTCCAGCCCGCCTCGCCTGCACGCATGGAAATTCGGCGGCGAACCTGCAAGCCACTCTGGCGGCACACCGGGCTTTGCAGTTCGATGCCGATTGTCAGCGCATCCTGCCAGGTGTGCAGCACTTGATAAACGCCGCTGTCCAGGTCGCGGTGCGGGCAACCGCCCGGCCAGTGGGTCTCGGGCGCGACCCAGGTCTTGCCACCGCCCCACAGGGGGAACGTCCAGTCACCACACAATTGCGCCCAGGCATCGGGGGCTTCATCGGCCTGCCGGCCCTCCAGCGCCGGGTTGATAAAACACAACTCGACGCCGTCATGCTCGATCGACATCAGGCGGCCCCCCACGCCAGGCACGACCTGCAAAGCCAGGGCGCCTTGCCTCAACGTCCAGGCGGACCAGCCACGGAACAGGCTCTGTTGCAATTGCATGGTGGGCTCCTTAGCTCTTGTCGACAGGTTTGCTGCGAAACAACGACACCGACTCCGGTTGCGCGATCTTACACATGACCGGCGCAATCCCGCGCGCGATCAACTCGGCGTCCGCCACCACCCGCTTGCCGATCTGCTGCAAGGCGCTTTCCATTGCGCCGGCCTGGTGAGGCGAGAGCAGCAGGTTTTCGATCTGGCGCAAACGATGATCGGCTGGCACCGGCTCCACCGGGAACACATCGGTGGCGACACGGATATGCCCACGGTCGGCGGCGTCCAGCATCGCGTCAAAGTCCACCACCCCGGCGCGACTGACCAGAATCAGCGAGGCCCCCGGCTGCATCGAGGCAAACTGCGCCGCGTCCAGGAAACCCTGGTTTTGCGAGGTGACGCCCGCCACCACAAACACGATCCGTGATTGCTGCAACACCTGCTCAAGGCTGGCCGCCTCGCAGCCCAGGCCGCTCAGGTAATCGGCCGGCAACCACGGGTCATAGGCGCGCACAGTGCACCCAAACGGCTTGAGCAGCGGCACAATCGCCCGGCCCAGATCGCCCATGCCGATAAACCCGACGTCTTGCCGGAACAGGCTGTAGGCATCCCGGTTGGCGTCCAGGCCGTACTGCTCGCGTTGCTGGCGAAAGTGCCGGTCGGAACGGCTCACCCCCCGCGCCAGGTCAATCGCCATGCCCAGGGCGACTTCCGCCACCGGCTCGGCAAACACCGGGCTCACGTTGAGCACCCGCACGCCGTGGGAGAAGCAATAGCCATAATCGATGTTGGGCAAAAAGTTGCCCTCGACGTTGATGATGGCTTTCAAGTCGGGCAATTGCGCCAGGCGCTCGGCGGGTAAATCCATCTGCCCGATGATCAACGTGGCGCCCAGGACTTTTTCGGCGAATACCGCATCGCTCACCGGCCCGCCTTCGTGAATCACCAGTTCGCCGAGTTTTTGCAGGGCGGCCAAATCCCGCACGTCAAAAATATCGGTGACCGCACGTGGGGCCGGGGCCAAAAAGATACGCGTGGCTTTTAAGACAGTCGACATACATCACTCCCAATAACCAATTGCAGGCAACACCTCCCCCCACTGGCCTGCGCCAGCGCGGGCAGGACCTGTGATTAACGAACTTTGCGGGTAAACAATTTGTCGACGGTGACCGTCAGAATGATCAACGCGCCCATGACAATTTGTTGGTAATAAGACTGCACGTTGACGATGTTCAGGATGTTGCTGATCACCCCGATAATCAGGCCGCCCACCACCACCCCGAAGATCTTGCCGCGCCCGCCAAAAAAGCTGGTGCCGCCGATAATCGCCGAGGCGATGGCAAAGGTTTCAAAGCCAAACCCGGCATTGGGCTCGGCGGCGCCGGTACGCGCCGCCGTCACCACGCCCGCGACCCCGGCACACAGGCCCGAGATCAGGAACACGATAAAGGTGTGCGATTTCACGTTGATCCCGGAGAACCACGCCGCTTGGGCGTTGCCGCCGAGCGCGTAGATATTGCGCCCCAACTTGGTGTGCTGCGCCAAAAAGTACAGGGCCGCCACCACCAGCACCGTGATGATCACCGGCACAGGTACACCCAGCAAACGCCCGGAAATCGCGTCGATGAAGCGCCGATCAAACCCGAACACCGAACGCGCGTCGGAGATGATCAACGTCAGCCCGCGATAAATGGCGGTGGTGCCCAGGGTAATGATGAAGGGGTGCAATTGGGTGATGTTCACCAGCATCCCGTTAATCGCCCCCAGCAGCGCGCCCAGCAATAACCCGCCCAGAATGATCGCCAGCCAGAACGGGCAACCGGCAATCATCAGCTTGGCAGTGACCATGCCGGTGAGCGCCAACATCGAGCCTACGGACAGGTCGATACCGGCAATCAGGATGGTAAAAAACACCCCGCAGGCCAGCAGCACCATCACCGAACTCTGCACCAGGATCTGGCTCAGGTTGCTGCCGGTCAGGAAGTAGTCGGGCGACAGCAGGCTGGAAAACACCAGCAATAAAATCAGGATGCCAACCGTCCCGTACGTTTGCCACAGGGCGGCAAAGTCGCGGGACGGCGCAGGTTTGGGTACAGGCTTGTTCATGTCACGTCTCCCCTTCATGCCCTACGCCATCGCGATGCGCATGATGTGTTCTTCGGTGGCGTCGCGGTTGTCGAGGATGTCGGCGATGCCGCCCTCTTTATAAACAGCGATGCGGTTACACACGGCCAACAATTCAGGCAGCTCCGACGACACCATCAGGATGCTTTTGCCCGCGTCGGCCAGTTCGCGCATCAGTTGGTAGATCTCGGCCTTGGCGCCGATATCGATGCCCCGGGTGGGCTCATCGAAAATAAACAGGTCGCATTGCGCGGCCAGCCACTTGGCAATAATTGCCTTTTGCTGATTGCCGCCGGACAACTGCGTGATGTTCTGCTGCGCCGAGGCACAGCGGATGCGCAGGCGTTGCACGTAGGTCTGGCCCAGTTGCCGCTCCAGCGCCAGGTCGAGGCGCTCCAGGGACAGCTGGCGCCGGGTGGCGCGCACAAACGGCACGATCGAGATGTTTTCGGCGATCGAAAAATTGTGGAAAAACCCGGTGTGGCGACGGTCTTCGGTGACAAACGCCATGCCGGCCTTGACCGCGTGGTAAGGCGTGTTGACTGTCACGTCCCGACCATTGAGGGTCACGCTGCCGCCCGCGCGCTTGCGGGCGCCAAAGATCACTTCCATCAACTCACTGCGCCCGGAGCCCATCAGCCCGGCGAACCCGAGGATTTCGCCACGGCACAGCTGGAATGACACGTCCTTGACCCGCCCATCCACCGAGGACAAATGGCTGACCTGCAGCACGCTCTCGTCCTGGCGCACCGTGGCGCCATCAGGTCGGGAGCTGTCGATCTCGCGCCCCACCATGCTCGCGATCAGCGTGCGGGTGGGGGTGTTCTTGGCATCAAAGGTGCCCACATGCTTGCCGTCCTTGAGCACCGACACGCGGTCGCCGATCACGGCAATTTCCTTGAGCTTGTGCGAGATGTAGACGATGCCGATACCGGCCTCGGTGAGCTCGTTGATGACCTTGAACAGGTGGCGCACTTCCTCGTCGGTCAGGGACGAGGTGGGTTCATCCATGATGATGACCCGCGCATCGGCGGCCAGCGCCTTGGCGATTTCCACCTGTTGTTTTTCCGAAATACTCAGGTCACCCACCAGCGTGCGCGGGTGACGGTTGAGCCCTACCCGCGCCAGGGTTTCCACGGCCTTGCGGTGCATGAAGGCGCGGTCCACCACGGGGATACCCAACACCGAGCGGGTGGGAATGGCGCCCACGAACAGGTTTTCTTCAATGCTCAGGTAGTCGATGACGCTGAGCTCCTGATAAATCAGCGCAATACCAAACGCTTTGGACAGGCCCGGCGTCAGGCGCGGGTACACCGTGTCACCCAGCTGGATCTCGCCTTCGCTGGGCTCGTAGATACCGCTGAGGATTTTCATCAGCGTGGACTTGCCCGCGCCGTTTTCCCCCAGCAGCACATGCACCTCGGACGGCATGATGTCAAAGCTGACGCCGCCCAGCGCCACCGTACCGGCGAAACGTTTGACGATGTTTCGCACCGAAACCAACGCACCCATGCTCTACCCCTTCGCCGGGACGGCCGCACGCAACCGGGCACTGCCCGACTGCGAACAGCCTGCCTGGCAACTCGTTAATGGCTACTGTTGTTGGGAAATCAGGTGCGATTCGATGTCGACGAATTGCGGGCTGTTATCCGGGCTGATGGCGGGCTTGGCCTTGACCGTGTCGATCATCGTGTCCAGGCCACGGGCGCCCATGGCGGCCGAATCCTGGGCCACGGTGGCGGTGAGCTCGCCGTGCTTGATCGAGTCCAGCGCCTCGGGCGTACCGTCGGTGCCGACCACCAGGACCTTGCCCTGTTTGTCGGCGTTGCGCACCGCCTGGTACACGCCGAGCGCCATGCCATCGTTGGCTGCGTAGAAGGCTTTGAGGTCGGGGTTGCGTTGCAGGATGTTCGTGGCCACGTCCAGTGCGCGGGAGCGATCCCAGTCGGCGGGCTGGCTGGCCACCAACTGAATGTTGGACCCGGCCTTGAACGCCCCGGCCGCACCGTCGCGACGCGCATCGCCCGTGGCGTTGCCGGCCTTGCCTTCGATAATCGCGACCTTGCCGCCTTGTGCGCCCAGTTGGTCGACGATGAACTGCCCGCCCTTGGCGCCAACCGCGTGGTTATCGGTAGCCAGGAACGCTACGACACTGCCTTCGGCGGCTTTGAGTTGGGCCAGGTCGACTTTTTCATCGAGGTTGACCACGTAGATGCCTTTTTTGTTGGCCGCGGCGATCGATTGAACAAGGCTGACCGCCGTGATCGGCGCCACGGCAATTGCCTTGTAGTGTTTGTTGATGGCGTCTTCGACCAGGCGTTGCTGCCCCTGGATATCATCTTCGCTGGCAGCGGCGAACACATCCACCTGCACGCCCTGCTTCTTGGCTTCCTGCTCGATACCGTCGCGCATGGCGCTCCAGTACGGGTTGGCGAGGGTCTTGAGGACCACCGCGTAATCGGCGGCGCTGGCGGATTGCACGGCGCCGAAGAACAACATCGAACTGCACGCAAATACAGTGGCAATGGAAGTAAGTTTCACGATTTGTCTCCTGTGCCGGTCGGCACATTTATTGTTGTTAGCGCAGACGGAAAAATCGATGAGGGGGTGCAGGGTCGGTTATAGGGTGGGGTCGAGCCCTCCTGAGTCGATGGGCGTCCAGCGCGCTTGAGCGGCCGATTGCAGCACCGCGTCGATAATCTGCGCGGAGCGAAAACCGTCGGCGAAGGTGGGCAGGCCCTCGCGGGTTTCGCCGTCGATGGTCGCGTAGGTGTCACCCACGAATGCCTCGAAACAATCGGCATAGCCCTGGCTGTGGCCTGCTGGTGCCTTGGCCAGGCGCCGCTGTTCAGGCGAGCCCTGGCTTGGGTCTTTGACGCGTAATTCAAAAGCACCGCGATGGCCTACCCACAACTGCTCCGGTGATTCCTGATCGTAGACCAGGCTGCTCTTGGCGCCATCGATCTCAAACCACAGGCGGTTCTTGCGCCCGGCCGACACTTGGCTGATGGTGACGGTGGCCAGGGTGCCCGAGCGGGTGCGCAACAACGCGCCCGCGACGTCTTCGGTGTTGACGGCGCCCATGACCACGGCGGACTCAGCAGTTTGCGCAGCAGTAAACGACTGGCTACCGGTGGTGGGACGGTCTTTGATGGTGGTGCGAAGGTCTGCCACGACTGCCTCGAAACGCTCCCCCGTGACCCACTCCACCAGGTCGCACCAGTGCGAACCGATATCGGCGAATGCACGGGAGGCGCCGCCTTGGGCGGCATCGACGCGCCAGTTGCTGTCAGAGGGGCTGAGCAACCAGTCTTGCAGGTAGCTGCCGTGAATCAGTTGCAGCGGGCCCAGTTCGCCCTGCTGGACCAACGCCCGCGCCTCGCGGACCATCGGGTGATAGCGGTACACAAAGGGAATGGTAGCCACCAGCCCCCGCTCGTGGGCCAGCGTCGCAAGCCGCTGGGCGTCCGCCAGGGTGGTGGCCAGGGGTTTTTCGCACACCACATGTTTACCGGCCATCAGCGCAGCCTCGGCGGCGGCGAAATGGGCGGCGTTGGGCGAGCAGATGTGCACCACATCCACGGCGGGGTCGGCCACCAGCTCGTCGATGGACGCATACGCCCGGGCGGCGCCCCACTGTTCAGCCATCTCAACGGAGCGCTGCGGGCTGGAGCCCAGCACCCCCTGTAAACGAGCGCCGGCCAGGCGGCTGGCACGCAAATGGGCGGCCCCCATCATGCCGGTGCCAATGATCGCGATTGCACGCTGAGTCATATGCCTACGCCTTTCTTGAAATTATTTGAGTGCGTTGTGCAGCAATGTAAACCTGTATTGCGTGATCTACTAAACCACGAATTCTGAAATAAAACACCTTTTGCGTAAAAAAAGCACAAAAGATTCCTGTATATTTTCGACCACCCCCACCATCACCCTGTTGCCGGGCAAAGGGACGCGAGTGAAACAGACACAAATCGACGAAATGCTCTCCCCCAACAGTGCAGGCGCGGTACTGGCCTTGATCTATTCGGGCAAGGCCGTCTCGCGGGTCAAAATCATGGAAGTGACGGGCTTGTCCCGCTCCACCGTAGGCCAACGCCTGGAAACCCTGCAGGCCAACGGCTATATCTGCGCGGCCGACAACGAGCTCTCCACCGGCGGGCGACCTTCCGGGCGCCTGCAAATCAACCGTGATTTTGGCGTGATGCTGCTGGCCGACATTGGCGCGCATCAGATGCAAATCGCGCTGAGCAACATGCACGGCGAGCGGTTGCAGTGCGAAAAATTCCAGATCGAAATCAACGACGGTCCCGACAAAATCCTCGGCGCCGTCAACGCCTGCTTCAACCAATTGCTGGCCAACGCCGGTAAACGCAGCAGCGACGTCAAGGGCATCGGCATCGGCATTCCCAGCCCGGTGGAGTTCGCCACCGGCACCCTGGTGCGCCCGCCGTTGATGATCGGTTGGGACGGGTGCTGCGTGCCCGATTACTTCCGGCCTTCGTTCGACTGCCCCATCGTGCTCGACAAAGACGTGAACCTGATGGCCCTGGGCGAATTCCGCCAGGCCTGGCCAGACTCCAGCCACCTGATGTTCCTGACCATCAGCACCGGCATCGGCGCCGGCATGGTCATGGACGGCCACCTGCAACGCGGCGCCCAGGGCGCAGCGGGTGACATCGGGCACTTTTTTGTCGGCAACACCCAGGCCGACGACCTGCCCCTGTGCCGCTGCGGCAACACCGGCTGCCTGGAGGCGTACGCCGCCGGTTGGGCAATGACCAAACACCTGCAAACCCGCGGCTACGCCGACACCTCGCTGAACGGCATCATCACCCTCGCCGAAGAAGGCGACCGCACCGTGCTGGGCTTGCTGCAGTCCTCGGGGCGCTTTGTGGGGGAAGCCTTGGCGCAGGCGGTCAGCCTGATCAACCCGTCACTGGTGGTGATTGGCGGGCGGCTGGCCGAATGCCAGGACCATCTGCTGGCAGGCGTGCGCGAGACGATTTATCGACGCTCACTGCCCTTGGCCACCCGCCATTTGCAGGTGGTGAACAGCCAGTTGGGCGAAATGGCAGCATTGCAGGGCGCGGCGTATTTGGTGAGTGACGTGGTGTATGCGCCCGCGATGGTCGATCAGATGCTGGGGCGCAGGGTGTGAGCGCCCCCGGCCGCCCCACTAAGCCGTCACGCGAGGCAGCGCGGCGGCCGTCTTGAAAATATTGACCGGCACATACTTGTGGTAAGGCGTCTTGGAAAAGGGATCGCAATGCGCCCCGCTGGTGAGAACGTTCAGTTGTGGCCCCAGGGGTGGGCCGCCCTTGTAACTCATGCCATAACCATGCGGTAGCGTGACCACCCCGACTCTTACGCTGTCATCGACCTCTACCGTGACTTCGATCTGCCCCGCCAGTGACTGGCAAATAACGCGCGCGCCATCGGCAATATCCAATGACTGAGCATCGCTTGAGTGCATGCGCATCGCCCCGTCTTTATCGACCTTGCGCCAATCAGGGTCACGATAGATTTGGTTAGCGTTATAACTGCGGCGCTCACCGGCCATCAAAATGAAGGGGTAGCCCGTATCCAGAGGCGCTTCCGTACGCAGGTTTTTAAGGTCCACAAGCATTTCTTCAATGTGCAGATGGACCCGCCCGTCTTTGTTCTTGATCAGCGTCCAGACGTCTTTGAATTCGTGCTGGCTGATAATCAGGCCTGAGTGCTGGCTGAGAATCGCTCGAAACAGGGAGGCCGCGAGCGTATAGCGACTGCCTTTGAAACCTGCGCGAAGTACCGCCTCACGGTATTGAGAGGCGTATTTAAGTGCGAGGGGGAACAACACAGCGCCCCCCGTTGCGCCACCTGGCAGTGCTTTACCCAGTGAGCGGTACAAGACAGAGGCGCCAAAACGCATCCAGGATTTCTTTCGCGAAAACGTGGCCGCCAGGGCAGCCAAGTACAGTTGGTGGCCGGTGGCGTTCGGCTCAAACTTGGCAATCTTTTCAAGGATTGGAAAGCGATCCGGTATCCGCCCCATCTTTACCAACAGGCGCGTATAAATTTCAGGCTCTGGCAGCGACTCACCCAGGGGTTTGAAAAGTGGCTTGCGCAGTTGGAAGAAGTTTTCAGGGAACTCCAGGTTAAAGCCTGTGGCTTCCCACTTTTCAAATTGCGACGCGGCGGGCAACACGTAGTGCGCCATACGCGCGGTTTCGGTCAGTGCAATGTCGACCACCACCAAAAGATCGAGCTGACTGAATGCGCGCTGGTAGGCCGTGGTGTCCGCATACGTCATCAATGGGTTGGCACTGTCGACCCACACTGCCCGCAGGCCGCCGTGCTGAATTTCATCGGGCAAAATGTTGGGCGGATACAGGCCCCCAATGGGGATCATCTTGTGATGGGCGGTGAGTTTGAGTTTTTTGCCCGCTAACGCTCGCCGCTCGTCAGTGTTGCCGATTAACGGAATCAAGAAAGTGTGCAGGTTATTACCGCCCTTGATGCCGAAGTTGCCCGTGACCAAGTACAACAACTTTTCAAGGTAGCCGTTGAGTGTGCAGTGAAGCGTCTGCTGGATACCCAGGTCGATACGTACACAACCCGATTGCGCCGTAGCAAAACCTCTGGCCACGCGCATTACATCCTCGAGCGGCACATCGGCACGGCGCACGTAACCCTCGACAGGCAGTGTCAGTAACTCGCGCTCCAGCTCATCGAACCCCGTGCAGTGTTGAGCCAGAAACTCGCGGTCGTGCAGGCCTTCTCTGACAATAATTGCCAGGATCGCCGACAGTAAAAAGGCATCAGTCCCGGGGCGCAGTTGAAGGTGGATATCGGCCTGTTTAGCTGTTTCAGTTTTGCGCGGATCGATCACGACCATCGTGCGGTTTGGATCTTTCTTGATCGCTTTGAGCGTGTCCCTGGCATTAGGGATGCCATGGGACTGAAACGGGTTGCAGCCGATAAACAGAACATAGTCCGCGTGCTCGACATCTTCCGTGGTGTGGCAGGTCTGTTCACCGAAGAGACGGCCATTGACCCAAAAATCCTGGGTTTTTTCCTGTGCCAAGGCGGAATACGCATACCGACTGCCCATCGCCGATAACAGTTGCTGGCCATACAGCACGCCGAGGTGATTGCCTTGCCCGGCGCCGCCACAAAGTGCGAAGGCATCTCCACCAGACTCTTTTTTTATCGCGTTCAGCCTGGCCGCGATTTCGGTCAGCGCCAGCTCCCAACTCACCGGCATGTAGCTGCCATCCGCCTGACGCTTTAGAGGGTGCTGCAAGCGGTCGTCGTGGTTCTGGTAGTGCTCCAGGCGAGCCGCTTTCTGGCAGATGTAACCTTTGGATGTCGGGTGATCATCATCGCCTTTGATCTTGATGAACTTCCCGTCCTCGATCTCCACGGAGAGCCCGCAATTGCGAGAGCAAAGAATGCAGGCGGTTTTCTCGGTGTGCATACGGGACGGCTCCTCAAGCGATTTTTACAGAACGATCGTTCGACAAAGGAACATTAAGCCCATACCGCGGACACTGTCAATCATCAGCGCGCCGTGGTTTGAATCGACCCTAAATCGTGAGTTTTCTGATGATTCTGGCTTTGTGCAACGCGGGAAATAATTTCAAGCCGCCCTTTTGACCACCTGAAATCGAGGAATAGCCTAACGATCGTTCGAAAAAACGAACAAGGCACGGGGATCAAGGGCAAGTTCGCTCAACTCAACCGCAACGGCGCGTGACAGGCCCCGGGCGATGACGTCAAGACTTACGCCTTATCGCTGTTCAGTTCCGAAACTGTTTTTTTGGCGAAGTTGCCACAGGCCTTAAGCACTTCATCCCGGGTTTTATCGCTGGCCATTGCACTGGCCATCACCACGGCCCCCACGCTCAGCGCCAGCAGCGCCCATGAAGTGGTCGCGTCATCAACCACATCCTCGATCTCGTCATGGATACGCCGGACTGAATCCTCATAAGCTTTTTTCGCCCCGTCATTCGCCCGGGCGACCTCTGCACTCAACGTTGGAAGCACGCAGCCACGCTCCGGACTCTCAACATGCTGGACGCTCATATAAGACAATAATTGCTTGAGCAAAACCCGCGTTGAGCCGTCTCGCGTGCCTGCGAGCGCTTGGCGGGAGCGTTCAAGCTCCGCCTCGATGATCTCTGCGAGCAGATCATTTTTCGTACTGAAATGATGGTAAAAAGTCGAGCCTTTGAGGCCAGCGGCCCCCATCAAGCTATCGACCCCCGTGGTGCCAAACCCCTGCTTCTTGGCAATCGCCGCAGCCGCTTCCACGACGCGACGGCGGGTATCTTCTTTGTGTTCAGCGGAATAGCGCATGGTGAGCCTCGATGAGCATTCAGTTTTTTGAATATAGCAAAACGAGCGTTCGATGAAGTTGATAAAGTTTTGGGTGGGTGAGTTGACCGTTACACCTGGTGCAATCAACTCAGTGATTTCAGGCGATACACCGTTGGCCGAGCCCGGAGGTTTCTTTGAATTTTCGCCAAAATAAAGTGCGATTGCTTGCCCTGGTTATTGTGTTTGGTGTGCTGCTGGTCGTTAGCAATTATGGGGTCAAGATCATGACGAGCGTTTACAAACAGGATTATGGAAACGGTGTCGTCGTCTATGCCGATGACTATGTGAAAACGGGCCGATGGGTATTCGACTGCGGTTACTCACGGCTGATCAGCCGCCAGCCGCTAGCCGATGCCCACGCCCACGGCGATCAGCGGCGGAGTCGCGGTTATCGGTTTCGTGGGTGAGCCTGGCGATGCAGAGCTAAGCGATATCGCCTACGCCATAAACTGCAGCGTCCGAGAGGCGGAAAAAGCCGCGAAATCAGCGGTGAGTTTTGCGGTGGATGCGGGCAGCAAGCTGAACATCGCAAAGAGCCGCGTTCCGCACGGGCAAGGGCCTGCGCATCGTCGCGCTCGATCTGCCAACTAGTCATCAGGGTATGCAGGACACGAAGGGAGACGAGTTCACCGGGCGGATGCTTGGCGCCATCAACTCAATGCTGGTTGAAATGATGGCCGCGATTGCGCGAAAAGATTACGAGCAGCGCCGCGACCGACAGGCCCAGGGTATCGAGAAGGCCAAGGCCGCCGGCAAGTACCAGGGGCGCCCGGTGGACGCCGATCTGCACAAGCGCGTGACCGAGTTGCTCGGCGCCGGCCTGGGCATTCGCGCGACGGCCAGGCACGCCAACTGCTCCACCACCACCGTGCTGAGGATCAAGGATTTGGCTCGGCTATAGACGCTGCTGTGAGCGCTGACTCAGCGTGTTTCAGCGCGGCCTCGCCAAACTCACGCCCGCTGAGCAATTGGTCAAGGGCCTTGAAAAGAAGCCTGTCAAACTGACCCCTTAGCCATTGAAGGCGTGAGTGGCTGAGCCCCAGAAACTCCTGTAGTAGAGGATCGCCCAGCAGAGCGGCGATCATTCGATGTATGTTTTCGTCCTCGTACCATACAAGCTTTTGAGGATCATGTTTGCCCTCTCTGAACAGGTAAATTATGCGTGCCAACATTCCATGGAACGTGGCAAATTGCGCCCAGATGACCTCGCCCAAAAATGGCCGATGATCCTGCACCTTAGCGAAAAATTTTGTGATAATTCCAAACTCAATCGCACGAAGCTCTGGACCTAGTGGGCCGCTATAAGCTTCAAGTAGCTCGGATCTCGTCAGCACATCTGAGGTCACTATTGGCGCAGGCATCAGCTCCCGCCCTTCCAATACTGCAAGCCATAGAACATCCACCGCTTGTATCTTCCGAACGATCACAGCCTTTTGGACTTCGGAAAACGAGGCCGAAGATATACGAAGCTTATCGGCTTGCCTGTCAAATTCAGACTTGAGCTCAGCCAGGTTGGAATCACCCTCACGCTTCAATTCAGCTTTGAGGATCTCTAGTCGTTCGTCATATTCATGCTTGATACCAGCCCTCAACCGCTCTTCTATCCATGTTCTAAAAAGCCATCCGAGAGCAGCAAGCAAGGTGGCGCTCACCCCTGATGTGAGAAGGACGTTCAATGCGAAATCGGTCAGCGTTTCCATACCCTTCCCTAATATGAGTTACAAAAAAACCCCAACAGGAAACCTGAATGGGGCTGATTCTGGTAACGCTTGCTGTCACCTTGCTGTCACGGCGAAATTAAGCAGTGACCAGAAAAGGCTGAAAGCCTTTGATTATATGGTGTCCCAGGGCCGGTTCGAACGGCCAACCTTCCCCTTAGGAGGGGGATGCTCTATCCAATTGAGCTACTGGGACTAATGACACCTTCGCACCCATGGGCTGCGCGACGGACGGCGTGCATGTTAACGGTCAAGGTCGGTTTTGTCATGTCATCCGTAGGCTTTTTGAAGGTAGACCGCGGTCATGGGCCAAAGCCCGCTCACAGGTCGTGCAAAATGCACTACTACAATATGCCATCATTGCAACTTGCAATAACCCACCACTTTAAAATAACCATAAACTACTGATTTATAAGTAATTTATTCAAAAATAAAGACTGGCACGCCCTCTGCAATCCTTATCCTACAAACCAGCCTGGCCACGCCATCCGCGGAGAACCTGCCCATGAACAGCGCACTTCTATTAGCCCTCAATGCCGTAGCGTTGGCCGCCCTGGTGATGTTCCATTTTCAATCGAGCGGGGAAGACGTGGCGCAGTTGCGTCAACCTGTGCCTCATCACCTGCAGCAGCGCCCACAGCTGGCGCTGATGACGCCGGACGCCAAATTGTCGGTGCACCTGCCACAGCAGGCCCAGCGCGTACCGTCGGCCGAACACTGGGTTTTCTGAGGGCTGTTGAATGACTAAATCTGCCTGGCTGTTTCTTGCACTTGCCCTGATGAGCGGCGTAACGGCCGTGAGCGCCGTGTCGCAGGACGTGCAAACGTTCGCTTTAATTGCCGCTAGCGTGTTTGGCGGGCTGTTTGTGCTGGCCGCCCTGGTCGGTCGCCGAATCAAATTTGATCCGGTTTTGCGCTAATCGCCTTCCACCCTCCCCGCCTTCAGAATTATTTTTCTGTCCCGGTTTCCCCCTTCGGGTAACCGACCTTACGTCGCCCCGTTCTACAGAATCGGCAATTTGCCACTAGTCTTAAAAATAGGGGCAAAAGGCCATATTGCTATAGGATGTGCCCCCGAAAAGCCTTTTGCGTCCGGGGCCTGCGGCTGCATCACCCCTCTGGGAGCCATGCAGGAAAGTTTTCAAACCAGTCCGCAAATTTTCAAATGAGTGCTGGCATTCAGCCGGTAGCCAGTTCAATATTTGTCACAGAATTGGCGCCAAGGAAATGGCAAACTTGAGGCATGATGCGGCCTCTTTGCAATTGAGGTTGAACATTTGGCGGCAAGCCTTGTCCTAACACACATCTTGCGGCCAATTCCAAAAACCGCTCCCCTGAACTAACCGGTTAAATATATGCGCCCATTGAAACAGGCAATTTATTCCAGCCGTACGGCTGACAAATTCGTCGTACGTCTGCCAGACGGTATGCGGGAACGCATTGCCGAGGTGGCTCGCAATCATCACCGCAGCATGAACTCCGAAATCATCGCCCGCCTGGAGCAGAGCCTCATTCAGGAAGGCGCGTTGGGCGAAGAGTTGAGCATGCGCCTGGACAGCCCCGAGCTCTCACTGCACGAACGCGAACTGCTGCAGCGTTTTCGTCAGCTTTCCCATCGCCAGCAAAATGCTCTCGTCTCGCTTATCGCGCACGACGTTGAGGCAGCTGCAGAAGCCGACTGATCGGTCTTTGAACGCTGAAAGCCAGCCACGCGCTGGCTTTTTTTTGCGTGCCGTTCAAGAAAACAGGGCTGTCGGGCAGCCCTGTGGGAAGGAAGGGTCAGAGCAGGAAGACAGTCGCCAGGCCCAGGAAGATGAAGAACCCGCCGCTGTCGGTCATGGCGGTGATCATCACGCTGGCGCCCATGGCAGGGTCGCGTCCGAAGCGCGCCAGGGTCATGGGGATAAGCACGCCCATGAACGCCGCCAGCAGCAGGTTGAGCGTCATGGCCGCGGTCATAACCACACCCAGTGACCAACTGCCGTACAGCATGTACGCCACGGCGCCAATCACCCCGCCCCACACCAGGCCGTTGATCAACGCCACCGCCAGCTCTTTGCGCAGCAGGCGCTTGCCATGCCCGGTGCTCACCTGGTCCAGGGCCATGGCGCGCACGATCATGGTGATGGTCTGGTTGCCCGAGTTACCGCCGATGCCAGCCACGATCGGCATCAGCGCGGCCAAGGCCACCAGCTTCTCGATAGAGCCCTCGAACAGGCCGATGACCCGGGACGCCACAAACGCGGTGATCAGGTTGACCGCCAGCCACGCCCAGCGGTTACGCAGGGACTTCCACACCGACGCAAAAATATCTTCTTCTTCGCGCAGACCCGCCATGTTGAGGACTTCGCTTTCGCTTTCCTCACGGATCAGGTCGACCATTTCATCGATGGTGAGACGGCCGATCAGCTTGCCGTTCTTGTCGACCACCGGGGCCGAGATCAGGTCATAACGCTCAAACGCCTGGGCGGCGTCGTAGGCGTCTTCGTCCGGGTGAAAACTCACCGGGTCGCTGGCCATGACTTCAGCCACTTGCTTTTCCGGGTCATTGACCAGCAGGCGCTTGATGGGCAGCACGCCCTTGAGAATGCCTTCGTAGTCCACCACGAACAGTTTGTCGGTGTGGCCCGGCAATTCCTTGAGCCTGCGCAGGTAGCGCAGCACCACTTCCAGGCTGACGTCTTCGCGGATGGTGACCATCTCGAAGTCCATCAGTGCGCCCACTTGCTCCTCGTCATAGGACAGCGCGGAGCGCACACGCTCACGCTGCTGACCGTCGAGGGTTTCCATCAGCTCATGGACGACGTCACGCGGCAGCTCGGAAGCCAGGTCAGCGAGTTCGTCGGCGTCCATGTCCTTGGCGGCCGCCAGGAGCTCGTGGTCGTCCATGTCGGCGATGAGCGTTTCACGGACCGAGTCGGACACTTCAAGGAGGATGTCGCCGTCGCGGTCAGCCTTGACCAGCTGCCACAGGGTCAGACGGTCATCAAGCGGCAAGGCTTCAAGGATATAAGCGACGTCGGCGGAGTGCAGGTCATCGAGTTTGCGCTGCAACTCGACGAGGTTTTGCCGGTGGACCAGGTTTTCGACCCGGTCTTGATTCGCACCTTCCTGGCGGTGCGTCAGGTCTTCGACCACACGCTGGCGCTGCAGCAGCTCGATGACTTGAGCCAGGCGGTCCTGCAGGCTTTCTTGTGTTTTCTTTACTTCTACTTCGGTCATAGGCGAACTCCACTCCCAGCAGCGGGGCACGCCGGAAGGTTCAATCAGTCAATTCATGATTGGTAAAGCGGGGTGTTGAGTAACTACTGGGTAAGTCCATGGAAGTGTTCCAAAGCCCCGGCGGGGCTGACGGGCGCAATCATACACCGCCCGCGCGTTTTAAACGTTAAAAAACTGGCAAGAACAAGCGCTTGCAAGGCAAACCTGAGGATTGCCCACACACAGGAACTGCGACGACAGGGCGCCCGTAGAAAACACATCAGGCGCGCAGAAAAAGACGGGGCACGTCAAAAACCCCAGACGGCAAAAAGCCCGCACTTGGCGGGCTTTTTGTTTGTATGGTGCACTCGACAGGATTCGAACCTGTGACCGCTCGGTTCGTAGCCGAGTACTCTATCCAGCTGAGCTACGAGTGCATTTGTTGCCGCGCATTATAGGCCGTTCAATCTCTATGTAAAGCGATTTTTTCTAGTAATTTCAACAACTTACCGAAAAATCCAGATTGCAACGTACTAAGCAAATAATGGCGGAGAACGGGGGATTCGAACCCCCGACACCCTTGTGAGGTGTACTCCCTTAGCAGGGGAGCGCCTTCGGCCACTCGGCCAGCTCTCCGCAACACGGGGCGTATATTAACCACGTTCTTCCCCGTTTGCAAACATAAAAAACGATAAAAATTAATGGCTTGGTTCTTCGTCCTTCTCTTTCTTGATCCGCAGGTAGATTTCCTCGCGGTGAACCGCCACCTCTTTCGGAGCATTAACCCCGATACGCACTTGATTGCCTTTGACGCCGAGCACGGTCACGGTGATTTCGCCATCACCAATAATCAGGCTTTCTGCGCATCGACGAGTCAGAATCAGCATACCTTTCACCTCACGCATTTCAGTTCGGGAACAACAGTCTGCAAAAAATGGCATTCGGCCTACAGCCAGATAGCCATAGTCCTACACGCCTAAGTATTGTCGAGCACGCGTAAAAGAACAGGTCCGCACCCGCACAAAACGAAAAAATGAAAGGCGCGAATCACCGCGCCTTTCAGATACCGCCTTATTCGCCCTGCCGCGCAGGAGCATCCAGCTCAAAAGCGGTGTGCAGTGCACGTACAGCCAGTTCCAGGTATTTCTCTTCGATTACCACCGACACCTTGATTTCCGAGGTAGAGATCATCTGAATGTTGATGCTCTCCTTGGCCAGGGCTTCGAACATGCGGCTGGCAACGCCCGCGTGGGAGCGCATGCCCACGCCGACGATCGATACCTTGGCGATCTTGGTATCACCCACCACTTCGCGAGCACCAATCTCGCGGGCGGTGTTTTCCAGGATCGCCTTGGCGGCATCGTACTCGTTGCGGTGCACAGTGAACGTGAAATCGGTGGTGTTATCGTGCGAAACGTTCTGCACGATCATGTCGACTTCAATGTTGGCACTGCTGATAGGGCCAAGGATCTTGAAGGCCACGCCCGGGGTGTCTGGCACGCCACGGATGGTCAGCTTGGCTTCATCGCGGTTAAAAGCGATGCCGGAAATGATCGGCTGTTCCATGGATTCCTCTTCATCAATAGTAATGAGGGTGCCCGGACCCTCTTTGAAGCTGTGCAATACGCGCAGCGGAACGTTGTACTTGCCGGCGAACTCCACCGCACGGATCTGCAACACCTTGGAACCGAGGCTGGCCATTTCCAGCATCTCTTCAAAGGTGATCTTCTCCAGGCGCTGAGCCACCGAAACAACCCGTGGGTCGGTGGTGTACACGCCATCCACGTCAGTGTAGATCTGGCATTCGTCCGCCTTCAGGGCAGCGGCCAGTGCTACGCCGGTGGTGTCGGAACCGCCACGGCCAAGGGTGGTGATGTTGCCGCTTTCGTCGATGCCCTGGAAACCGGCAACGACCACGACACGACCAGCCTTCAAGTCACCGCGAATTTTCTGATCATCGATCTGCAGGATGCGCGCCTTGGTGTGCGCGCTGTCCGTCAGAATGCGCACCTGGGCGCCCGTGTAGGACACCGCTGGCACGCCGCGCTTGATCAGCGCCATGGCCAACAGGGCAATCGTCACCTGCTCGCCGGTGGACACGATCACATCCAGCTCACGGGGAACCGGTTGTTGATCGCCACTCACCGCCTTGGCCAATTCGATCAAACGATTGGTTTCACCGCTCATGGCCGACAGCACAACCACCAGGTCGTCACCGGCATCACGGAATTTCTTAACTTTGTCGGCGACCTGCTCGATTCTTTCGACGGAACCGACCGAGGTGCCTCCAAATTTCTGTACGATCAATGCCATTTCTAAGCCGCCTCAGCCCGTAAAGGGGCGCCTAATAAACCAATCTTCCAGCAACTGAGCGGCCCATGACGGGATCACGGGCCGGTTCACAGCGCCTTAAATACCTGCTTCGACAAACGGCACCGTCAGGGCCAGCGCCGCGTCCAGGGCACCGGCGTCTACACCACCGCCTTGCGCCATGTCCGGACGACCACCGCCCTTCCCGCCCACTGCCGCAGCGGCTTGCTTCATCAAATCACCGGCCTTGAGTTGGCCAGTCAGGTCTTTGGTTACACCGGCAACCAGCACGACCTTCTCCTCATGGACACTGCCGAGCAGGATCACTGCGCGGCCGAGCTTGTTCTTCAACTGATCGACCAGCGCCAACAGCGCCTTGCCATCCTGACCATCCAGGCGAGCAGCCAATACACTCACGCCTTTGACATCCTGGGCGGACGCCGACAGGTCATCACCGGCTGCGCTGGCGGCCTTGGCCTTCAATTGCTCCAGCTGTTTTTCCAGCTGACGGTTGCGTTCAAGCACCGCCGACAGCTTGTCGATCAGGTTGTCGCGGCTGCCCTTGACCAGGGTGGCCGCTTCCTTGAGTTGTTCTTCTGCTGCGTTGAGGTAGGCCAGCGCCGCAGCGCCAGTGACAGCCTCGATGCGGCGTACGCCGGACGCCACACCGCCTTCGCTGGTGATTTTCAGCAGGCCGATGTCGCCGGTGCGGTTGGCGTGGATACCGCCACACAGCTCCACCGAGAAGCTGCCGCCCATGCTCAGCACGCGCACGCTGTCACCGTACTTCTCGCCGAACAGCGCCATGGCGCCCTTGGCCTTGGCGGTGTCGATGTCGGTTTCTTCGGTTTCCACCGCGGTGTTCTTGCGCACTTCGGCGTTGACGAGGTCTTCCAGCGCCTTGATCTGCTCAGGCTTGATCGCTTCAAAGTGGCTGAAGTCGAAACGCAGGCGCTGGCTGTCCACCAACGAGCCTTTTTGCTGGACGTGCTCGCCCAGTACCTGGCGCAGCGCGGCATGCAGCAAGTGCGTGGCCGAGTGGTTCAGGGACGTGGCGTGACGCACCTCGGCATCCACTTGCGCGTCTACCGGCGCGCCCACGGTCAGGTTGCCGGACGCCAGCACGCCGTGGTGCAGGAACGCGCCGCCGGTCTTGGTGGTGTCGCGCACCTCAAAACGGCCGGACGTGGAGGTCAGAAACCCGCTGTCACCGATCTGGCCGCCGGACTCGGCGTAGAATGGCGTCTGGTCCAGGACCACCACGCCTTCGTTGCCTTCGCTCAGCACGTCAACCGACTGGCCATCTTTATACAGGGCAACCACTTTGGCGGAACCGCTGGTGGCCGTGTAGCCGGTGAACTCGGTGGCCACGTCAACCTTGACCAGGCTGTTGTAGTCCATGCCGAACGAGCTGGCAGAACGCGCACGCACACGCTGGGCTTCCATTTCACGCTCAAACCCTTCTTCGTCCAGGGTCAGGCTGCGCTCACGGGCGATGTCGCCGGTCAGGTCCATCGGAAAACCGTAGGTGTCATACAGCTTGAACACCACGTCGCCCGGCACCACGTCGCCCTTGAGGTTGGCCAAGTCCTGCTCGAGGATCTTCAGGCCCTGCTCCAGGGTCTTGGCGAACTGCTCTTCTTCAGCCTTCAGCACGCGCTCGATGTGCGCCTGGTTCTGCTTGAGCTCAGGGAACGCGTCGCCCATCTCGGCCACCAGGGCCGCGACGATCTGGTAGAAGAAGCTGCCGGTGGCGCCCAGCTTGTTGCCGTGACGGCATGCGCGGCGAATGATGCGGCGCAGCACGTAGCCACGGCCTTCATTGGAAGGCAGCACGCCGTCGGCGATCAGGAAACCGCAGGAACGGATGTGGTCGGCCACCACTTTGAGCGACGCCTGTTCTTCATTGGCGCAGCCGATGGCCTTGGCCGCAGCGGCCAGAAGGCTCTGGAACAGGTCGATTTCGTAGTTGGAGTGAACGTGCTGCATCACCGCACTGATCCGCTCAAGGCCCATGCCGGTGTCGACCGAAGGCGCTGGCAGCGGGTGCAACACGCCGTCGGCGGTGCGGTTGAACTGCATGAACACGTTGTTCCAGATTTCGATGTAACGGTCGCCGTCTTCTTCTGGCGAGCCGGGCGGGCCGCCCCAGATGTCGGCGCCGTGGTCGTAGAAAATCTCGGTGCACGGGCCGCACGGGCCGGTGTCGCCCATGGTCCAGAAGTTGTCGGAGGCGTAAGGCGCGCCCTTGTTGTCGCCGATGCGCACCATGCGCTCGGCCGGAACGCCCACCTGTTTGGTCCAGATGTCGTAGGCCTCGTCATCGCTGGCGTACACGGTGACCCACAGTTTTTCCTTCGGCAGCTTGAGCACGCCGGTCAGGAAGGTCCAGGCGAAGTTGATCGCGTCTTGCTTGAAATAGTCGCCAAAGCTGAAGTTGCCGAGCATTTCGAAAAAAGTGTGGTGACGCGCGGTGTAACCGACGTTTTCCAAGTCGTTGTGCTTGCCGCCCGCACGTACGCACTTCTGGCTGCTGACGGCGCGGGTGTAGGCGCGCTTTTCCTGGCCCAGGAAGCAGTCCTTGAACTGGTTCATCCCCGCGTTAGTGAACAGCAGGGTAGGGTCATTGCCTGGGATCAAGGAGCTGGAGGCGACACGGGTGTGGCCTTGCTCGTCGAAGAAGCGAAGGAAGGCTTCACGGATTTCTGCGCTTTTCATTAGGTTCTTCCACGGAGGCTGCGGCCAAAGGCCTGTGCTCACATCACGGGACGGAGCGACGGCAAAGGGCCGCATTATATCGGCCCTTTGCCGGTGGTACAGCGTGTTTATCGGATAGAAACGCTCAATTGGACGGTCTGCACGCTCATTTGCGTGAAAAATCGAGGAATGTCTCGACCACTTTGGCCAATTGCTCCCGGCTGACGTCCATGTGCGTGACCATGCGCAAGCGCGGCGCGGCGCTCAACTTGATCCCGCGCTCGGCGGCAAACGCCTTCAGCGCCTGAGCCCGCTCGCCCATCTGCACGTACACCATGTTGGTCTGCGTGGGCTCTACCGTGTAGCCCGCCTTGCGCAGTTCATCGCCCAAAAACTGCGCATTGGCGTGGTCCTCGGCCAGGCGCTGCACCTGATGGTCCAGCGCATACAGCCCCGCCGCCGCCAGCGAACCGGCCTGGCGCATGCCGCCACCCACCATTTTGCGCAAGCGGCGCGCCTTGGCGATCAGTTCATTCGTGCCGCACAACACCGAGCCGATCGGCGCCCCCAGGCCTTTGGATAAGCACACCGACACCGAATCGAAGTGCCGGGCGATCTCGCGCACATCCACCCCCAGCTTGACCGCCGCGTTGTAGATACGCGCGCCGTCCAGGTGCAGGGCCAGCCCGTGCTCCGTGGTAAACGCCCGCGCCGCCGCCAGGTATTCCAGCGGCAGCACCTTGCCTTGCATCGTGTTTTCCAGCGCCAGCAGGCGGGTGCGGGCGAAGTGGAAGTCATCCGGCTTGATCGCCGCCCGCACCTGGGCGAGGTCCAGCGAACCGTCGGCCTGCAGCTCCAGGGGTTGCGGCTGGATCGAACCCAGCACCGCCGCGCCGCCGCCCTCGAACTTATAGGTGTGGGCCTGCTGGCCGACGATGTATTCCTCGCCCCGCTCGCAGTGCGCCATCAAGGCCAGCAGGTTGCTCATGGTGCCGGTGGGCACAAACAGGGCCTGGGCAAACCCCAGGCGCTTGGCCAACTCGGCTTCCAGGCGGTTGACGCTGGGGTCTTCGCCGTAGACGTCATCCCCGGTGGCGGCGCTCGCCATGGCGGCGAGCATGCCGGGGGTGGGTTGGGTCACGGTGTCGCTACGCAGGTCAATCACGGTCATGGAGCTAACCTCTGGCTAAGTGGGGGAAGGGTCGTTCTGCAACGATTACTGCGGGCAAGGCCGCCTGATATCAAGCAGTGCCCTCAATACCAAACAAAAAAACAGATAGTGATTATCAAGACACCGGCCATGCACCTTTGAGAAATATATGGTAAAAACTCTGCGCCGCCAGGGTTCTGGCGGCAACGTTCTCAGGGCGGGGTGTAATTCCCCACCGGCGGTAATTGCACGCAAGGTGCATAGCCCGCGAGCGCTTGGCGCCTTTTGGCGACAAGGTCAGCAGACCCGGTGTGATCCCGGGGCCGACGGTCATAGTCCGGATGAAGAGAGAACGGGATTGGCACCAAAGGGCCCTAAGCCGAACTCATGCCTGCATGACGACGCTGTCCGTACCCTTAAATCCCATTCGATTCATATCGCCCTGTTTTTTTCATAAACAGGAGTCAGAACATGCAACCTACCGCAATTGACAGCAAAGCCAAGCACCATCACGGCGAGCGTGTCGCGTTTATCCAGGCCTGCTGGCACAAAGATATTGTTGATCAGAGCCGTAAAGGCTTCCTCGCCGAAATGATCGCCCAGGGCTATCAAGAGTCGGACATCGACTTCTTTGAAGTCGGCGGCGCCTTTGAACTGCCTCTGCACGCCAAGCTTCTGGCCAAGACCGGCCGTTACGCCGGGATCGTCGCCGCGGCCCTGGTGGTGGACGGCGGCATCTACCGTCACGAGTTCGTGGCCCAGTCGGTGGTCAGCGGCCTGATGCAGGTGCAATTGGAAACCGAAGTGCCAGTGTTCTCGGTGTCGTTGACCCCGCACCATTTCCACGCGGGCAGCGAGCACCACACGTTCTTCTTTGATCACTTCGAGCACAAAGGCCAGGAAGCCGCGAAAACCTGCGCAGACACCCTGCACAAGGTCCGCGCCCTGCGCCGCGCTGAACCCCGGGCGGTAGCGGTTTAAACCGCCCGCACACCCCGGGCCACCGGGGTGTGCCGACCCTCACGCCAGGCCGGCGTCCGTAGTCGGCACGATCAGAATCCCTGCCCGCAAGCCGTTCTTCACCTTCGGGTTGGGGAAAATGATGCGCGCGCCCTCCTCCTCGATCACCCAGCGGGTGTTGGCAATGTCTTCGGCCAGCAGATAACCCTTGGGCAACGCCGAAAAATTCTGCACATCCGCCGGCAGGTGCAGGATGAACGCGTCACTGTGCTTGATCACTTCGCGGGCTACGCTGAACAGTTTCAGGCCGTCCAGGCTTTGGGTGGCAGGCTCGGTGCCTTCGATGATGTGCACAAGGCGCGCCTCCAGGCGAGACACATCCACGCCCTGGTTCTGGCCGAACGGCCGGGCCTTGCCCAGTTCCAGGGTGAAGGCCTCGGCGCCCAGTTGCTCGTAGGTAAACGACGAATAGGTGATGGAGCCTTTGTTCTGCAACAGCACCGCTTCCATCCCCGCCGCCCGTAAACGCGCCAGCTCGTGGCGCGAGTGCTGGCGCCCGTCTTTCCACGGGTACAGCGCAAACTGCTCGATGGCCGAGCCGCGAATGGCGGTGTGCAGGTCGTAATGCAGGCGGGTGCGGCCTGGCACGCTGAAGAAATTGCGCGCCAGTTGTTCCAGGTCGGCGGCGCGAATCGCTTCGGCGCCGGTGGTGGACTCGTGTCGGCCGTTGAACAGCCGGTTGATGTCCTGCTCGATAAACCGCTCTCCACGGCGCATGGCCTCGGGGTTGCCGAACAGGAACAAAATACGGGTGCTGGGCTTGATGGCCCCACGGGCGATGCCTTGCAACAGGCGGTCAGCCAGCTCGATGGGCGCCGTCTCGTTGCCATGAATGCCGGACGACAGCAGCACATCGCCGCCGTTGTCCTGCGCCTGCGGTGGGCGCACTTCCAGTGCGCCCTCGCTGAGCCAGCGCAGTTGCACGCCGTCGACGGTCAGTTGAATTTTTTGCGCCGGTTCACGACCGGCGAGGGTCAGTTCAAGCAGTTTGCCGAGGGCGAGCATAAACAGGCTTCCTTAGTGGTTGCAGCCTGGGCCGTGGACGTGGTCGTCGTCTTCGCCAAGGTCCGCAGGTTCCATTTCCAGTTGCAGGCTCATCAGGTTGGTGGCCAGTGGGCGCATCAGCAGGTTGGCGTATTCGGCGTCACCTTCTTCCACGTCCACACCGATCAGCAGCTGGCCACGGCCATCGTGCTGGATCCAGATTTCCTTGCCCTGCCACACCACGGCAACGCGGGTGCAGGAGGTTTCCAGCTGAGTGCCGTCGGTGTCTTCAAGAATCAGTTTCAGGGTATCGGTGGTCATAAAATGCTCTCAGCCGTAAGGCGTTAATGGATCTGGAAAGGATAAACCGAGCCCAGTTTAAGGATTTGCGTCAGTTCATCCAATGCCGTCCGGCACTCGAGCAGCAACTGCGGGTCGGCCAGGTCGGATTCGCGCAGGCTGTCGCGGTAATGCTTGCCCACCCACTGGGTCAACGTTTCGTACAGCGGTGCGGTCATGATGACGCCCGGGTTGACCGCCGCCAGCTCGGTGTCCTTCAACGCCACGCGCAAGCGCAGGCACGCCGGGCCGCCACCGTTCTGCATGCTTTGCTTGAGGTCGAACACCTTCACTTCGCGGATCAGCCCACCGCCGCTGGTCAGGCCTTGCAGGTACTGCCAGACGCGCTCGTTGTTGCGGCACTCTTCCGGCACGATCAGCAACATGGCGCCATCAGGGCGGGTCAGCAACTGGCTGTTGAACAGGTAGGAACGCACCGCGTCTTCGACGCTGACCTGGGCACGCGGCACACAGATCGACTGGAACTGCCCGCCGACCTTGCCCAGCTTGGCCTGCAATTGCTCCAGCATCTGGTCGGTCTGGAGGAACGCGTCTTCGTGATAGAACAGCACCTCGCCGTTGCCCACCGCGATCACATCGTTATGGAACACGCCCGCGTCGATCACCGCCGGGTTCTGCTGAGCGTAGACCACGCCGTCATCACGCAGGCCGTGCAAGCGGGCCACGGCCTGGGACGCTTCCAGGGTTTGGCGAGCCGGGTACTTGTGCGGCGCCGGGTAGCGGGTGTCGAACGCGCTGCGGCCAAACACGAAAAACTCCACACCGGCCTCGCCGTATTCGCGGCAGAAGCGTGTGTGGTTGGCCGCGCCTTCGTCGCCAAACTGCGCCACTGCGGGCAGGGCGGCGTGATGGGCAAAGTGTTGTGGGTCGGCAAACATCGCACCGAGCACCCGGCTGGTGGTGGGGTGCTCGATGCTGCGGTGGTATTTGCAGTTGAGGTTGGCGGCGGTGAAATGCACGCGCCCGTCGGCCGTGTCGGCGCTGGGGCTCACCGTGGCGGCGTTGGCCACCCACATGCTGGACGCCGAGCAACTGGCCACGAGCAACGGCATGGCCTGCTTGGCCGCTTGCTGGATGACCTGCGCGTCGGTGCCGCCAAAACCGAGGCTGCGCAAGGCGGCCACGTCAGGGCGTTCCTGGGGCGCGAGCACCCCTTGCACAAAGCCCATGTCCATCAGCGCTTTCATTTTCGCCAGGCCTTGCAGCGCCGCTTCCTTGGGGTTGGAGGACTGCTGGCTGTTGCTCTGGGACGCGACGTTGCCGTAGGACAAACCGCCGTAGTTGTGGGTCGGCCCCACTAGGCCGTCAAAATTGACTTCACAGGATTTCATCGGCGAGGCTCCACGAACACTCTGTTTTTATAGGCATCAAGGGCGATTACGACAGCGTCACACCCGGGGTCAGCGCAGCGGGCAGCGTCAGGCTTGGGGTTTCCAGCGAGGCCACTGGGTAGGCGCAGTAGTCTGCCGCGTAATACGCACTGGCGCGGTGGTTGCCCGACGCCCCGACCCCGCCGAACGGCGCGCTGCTGGCAGCGCCCGTCAGCTGTTTGTTCCAGTTGACGATCCCGGCACGGCTTTCTAGCCAGAACTGCTGGTAGCGCGCCTCGGAGTCCGACAACAACCCGGCCGCCAGGCCGTATTGAGTGTTGTTGGCCTCGGCAATCGCCGCGGCAAAGTCGGTGTAGCGAATCACCTGCAACAGCGGGCCGAAGAACTCTTCATCGATGCGCTCTGCCACCGCCGTCACGTCCAGGATGCCAGGCGTCAGCAACGCGGCCTGCTCCTGCGGCTGGGTCATCGCCAGCAACGCCACTGCGCCGTTGGCGAGCAAGTGGTGCTGGGCGTCCATCAAGGCCTTGGCCGCGCCGAGGGAAATCACCGACCCCATGAACGGCGCGGGCTGTTGGTCGAATGCGCCCACCGCGATCGTCGAACTGACCGCCACCAGGCGCGCCAGCAACGCATCGCCCCACGCGCCTTGCGGCACCAGCAAGCGACGGGCGCAGGTGCAGCGCTGGCCGGCCGAGATAAACGCCGACTGGATGATGGTGTACACCGCGGCGTCCACGTCGGCCACTTCGTCCACCACCAGCGGGTTGTTGCCGCCCATTTCCAGCGCGAGGATCTTGTCGGGGCGCCCGGCGAACTGCTGGTGCAGGTGGTTGCCGGTGCGGCTGGAGCCAGTGAAAAACAGCCCGTCGATGCCCGGGTTGGCCGCCAGCGCGATGCCGGTTTCCCGCGCGCCTTGCAACAGGTTCAACACGCCCGCCGGCAAACCGGCTTCGACCCAGCACTGCACGGTCAACTCGGCCACCTTGGGCGTGAGCTCGCTGGGCTTGAACAACACGGTATTGCCCGCCAGCAGCGCTGGCACAATGTGCCCGTTGGGCAGGTGGCCGGGGAAGTTGTACGGGCCGAACACCGCCACCACGCCGTGAGGTTTGTGGCGCAACACGGCGGTGGCGTCACCCAGCGGGCCGCTTTTTTCGCCGGTGCGTTCACGGTAGCTCTGCACCGAAATCGCGATTTTGTTGACCATGCTGGTGACTTCGGTGGCCGATTCCCACAGCGGCTTACCGGTTTCCTCACCGATGCAGCGGGCCAGTTCGTCGGCCCGGCGTTTCAGGGTGGCGGCGAAGGTTTCCAGCAGGCCCAGCCGCTCTTCCAGCGGGCGCTTGGCCCAGGCCGGAAAAGCCTGGCGCGCAGCCTGCACCGCCGACTCCACCTGTTCGGCGCTCGCAGCATTGCCCGCCCACAGCACTTGCTGGGTCACCGGGTTGTGCGACTCGAACAGCTCACCCTGGCCAGCCAGCCAGCTACCTGCGATATACAGCGAATTCATTATTTGGCCTCCCGGGCAGCGGACAACGGTACGGCACGCACGGAATCTCCGGCGATCAACTGCAAGCGCTTGGCGGTCAGCGGGTCCACCACCAGGGTGCCCGCCGCCTGCCGCGCCGGTGCGGCGGTGATGCGGCAGTCTTCGCGCTTGCGGTTGTGGATCAGGAACGGGGTGGCGTCGTCGCCCGGCGTGCCAATGGCCAGCACCAGCGATTCACTGTCGCGCACCGCACGGATCTTGCTGGTTTCACACTCCACCGCCGGGCCTGCGTCAAAGATGTCGACGTAGCCCTGGTAGCTGAACCCTTCACTCTTGAGCATGCTCAGGGCAGGCTCGGTGTCGGTGTGCACCTTGCCGATCACATTGCGCGCGTCTTCGGACAGAAAGCAGGTGTACAACGGAAATTTCGGCATCAGCTCGGCGATAAAGGCTTTGTTGCCCACGCCGGTCAGGTAGTCGGCCTGGCTGAATTCCATCTTGAAGAAGTGCCGCCCCAGGCTTTCCCAGAACGGCGAGCGCCCGGCGTCATCGGACATGCCGCGCATCTCGGCAATGATCTTGTTGCCGAACAACTGCGGGAATTCTGCGATAAACAGCATGCGCGCCTTGGCCAGCATGCGGCCGTTGAGGCCGTTGCGGTAATCGGCGTGCAGGAACAACGAGCACAGCTCGGAGTTGCCGGTGAGGTCGTTGGCCAGAAACAGCGTCGGGATCTCGCGGTAGATGTTCAGCTCTTGCGAGGCGCTGACGGTGAGCCCCACGCGAAAGTTGTACCAGGGCTCGCGCAAGCCCACGGCGCCGGCGATGGCAGAAATGCCCACCACGCGGGCGTCGTCGTCTTCGAGCACAAACAGGTAGTCCGCATCACCGCGCCCGGCTTCGCCGCGAAAGGTTTTTTCGGCCCAGCCCACGCGGTGGGTCAGGCGCGCCTCGTTGGCCGGCAAGGTGGTGAGGCCGGTGCCGGTGCTGCGTGCCAGGTCAATCAGGGCCGGTAAATCGCTGCTGCGTACGGGACGAACGATCATGCTATCTCCTCGAACGGGCCCCTGTTGTCAGCGGCCCGCAAAACTCTGCTCGTTAAACCGCTACCAGGCGCACGCTGGCGCCTTCGCCAACGCCCAGGGCTTCGGCGGTGGCCAGGTCCAGGGTCACCGGTTTGCCCGGTGCGTAGTCCAGTTCCAGCATCACCGCACGGTAATCCTGCAACTGGCCATTGCTGACCAGGTACTGGCGGGCCGCGCCCTTGATCATCTCGCCGATCTTGACCGGCACCACGCGGCTCTGGGCAATCGAGCGAATGCCCGACACCCGGGCATGCAAGGTGGGGCCGCCGTCGAAGATGTCGATGTAATGGTCGGTTTCAAAACCTTCGCGCATCAGGATGTCAAAGGTGATCTGCGCACGCGGGTGCACCTGGCCCATGGCTTCTTGCGCGGCGTCCGGCAGCAGGGGCACGTAGATCGGGTAGTGCGGCATCAGCTCGGCGAGGAAGGTGCGGCTTTTCAGCCCGCACAGGCGCTCGGCCTCGGCGTAGTTGAGGTCGAAGAAGTTGCGGCCGATGGCGTCCCAGAACGGCGAGTCACCGTGCTCGTCGCTGTAGCCGACGATCTCGGTCACCACCGAGTCGGCAAAGCGCTCGGGGTGGCTGGCGACAAACAGCAGGCGGCCACGGGAATTGAGCTCCGACCAGGGCGAACCGACCAGCTCCGGCACCACGTAAAAGCTGGTGAGCAGGCTGTTGCCGGTAAGGTCGTGGCACTGGGAAAGCACGTGGATCTTGTTGTGAATCTTCAGCTCGCGGGAGGCGTGCACGAAGGTTTCATTGCGAAAACTGTAGAACGGCTCGGAATAACCGGCCGAGGCGACGATGGCCGAACAACCGGCGAGCGTGCCGGTGGACGTGTCTTCGAGCACGAAGAAATAGCTTTCTTCACCGTTGAAACTCACCTCGGCGGCGAAGGACGCTTCGCTCGCGGCGATCTTGTCGCTCAGGCGTTCCACATCGTCCGGCAAGGAGGTGACACCAATCGGGCTGTCCGCAGCCAGACGCTGTACCTCGCCCAGATCAGCCATTTGCGCGGGGCGCATCACCAGCATGGTGTCACTCCTTACTCGAAAAACCGGCGGGCCTGCGCCCGCACAAGGAAAAAAATGCCGGGCGGGCCCGGCACGTCAACAAGAGGGGGGCCGCGCGATCAACCGCGCGGCGACCGGTGCATCAAGCCTGGGTCAGCGCTTTCACGGCGCGCTCGAAACGGTCCAGGCCTTCCTGGATGTCTGCGTCGTCCACCACCAGGCTCGGGGCGAAACGCACCACGTCGGGGCCGGCCTGCAGGATCATCAGGTTTTCTTTTTCAGCGGCGTTGAACACGTCCTTGGCCTTGCCTTTCCAGGCATCGCTCAGCACGCAGCCCAGCAGCAGGCCCATGCCGCGCACCTGGGTGAAAATGCCGTACTGCTCGCCGATCTGGGTCAGGCGGGCCTTGAACAGGTCGTGTTTGGCGTTGACGCCAGCCAGCACCTGCGGGGTGTTGATCACGTCGATCACCGCCTCGGCCACCGCGCACGCCAGCGGGTTGCCGCCGTAGGTGGTGCCGTGGGTGCCGACCACCAGGTGCTTGGCCAACGCATCGGTGGTGAGCATCGCGGCAATCGGGAAACCGCCGCCCAGGCTCTTGGCGCTGGTGAGGATGTCCGGGGTCACGCCGTAATGCTGGTAGGCAAACAGGTGGCCGCTGCGGCCCATGCCGGTCTGCACTTCGTCGAATACCAGCAGCGCGTCGTGGGCGTCGCACAGCTCGCGGGCGCCTTGCAGGTAAGCGAGTTCGGCCGGCAATACGCCGCCTTCGCCCTGGATTGGCTCCAGCACCACGGCGCAGGTCTTGTCCGACACGGCAGCCTTGAGCGCGGCCAGGTCGTTGTAAGGCACATGCGTGATGCCGGTGATTTTAGGCCCGAAGCCGTCGGAGTACTTGGACTGGCCGCCCACGTTCACCGTGAACAGGGTGCGCCCGTGGAAGCTGTTCAGCGCGGCGATGATCTCGTATTTCTCGCTGCCGAACCGGTCGAACGCGACGCGACGGGCCAGCTTGAAGGCGGCCTCGTTGGCTTCGGCGCCCGAGTTGCAGAAGAACACACGCTCGGCAAAGGTGGCGTCGATCAGCTTGTGCGCCAGGCGCAGGGCCGGCTCGTTGGTGAACACGTTGGACACATGCCACAGCTTGTTAGCCTGTTCGGTCAGTGCACCGACCAGCGCCGGGTGGGCGTGGCCCAATACGTTGACCGCGATGCCGCCGGCAAAGTCGATCAGTTCCCGGCCTGCCTGGTCCCAGACGCGGGAGCCTTCACCGCGCACGGGAATGAACGCCGCAGGTGCGTAGTTGGGAACCATGACCTGGTCGAAATCGGCACGTTGCACCGGGGCTTGCTCAACGGACATCGGAGTCTCCTGAAGAGGAACGCCTGCCTGGAACTGGCGGGCGATGCAGGGATTGTAAGGACAGTTTTCAGTGCGGCCTTGCCGCCAAGCGACAACTTCTTATAGCGCGAACCCGCGATTTTCCGGGGTTTACGCCAATGCGACAAATAACATCGCAATGGCGCAGTTTAAACTGCCCGCGTTTTTTGCGGCAGGTCCAAACGCGGCAGATTCACGCCTGCGCAACGTGCTAACTATCTAGCCTCAAGGGCGCCCGGACGGTTGATTTACTGAAGCTCTTTCCCCGCACTCAGAGAGCCGCCCCATGCATCGCCCCCCTGCCCCGCCTTTGGTCGCCGACGACCATCACCCTTTGCGCCTGCTAAAAGACGCGATTCCCCCGTGGCTGGGCCTGGCCAGCGCCAGCAAACACGCCGCCCTGAAACAGGCCACCCCCGTGCAAACCCAGGCCCCCGCGGAGCAACGTGCGCAGTTGCATCAGCTCAACGGCGCTCACTGGCAGGCGCAGAACCAGGTGGACGACGCGCTGAAAGACCTGCAAGACGCCAAGGCCTTCGCCAAACCCATCCTGGAGGACGCGCTGCTGCGCCGCTTCAGCCTGGACCTGGACAGCGACGCCGTGCACATCCGCCTGTACCTTGCGCAAACCGTGCCGTGGTTCGCGCTGCCCAGCGGTGCGGCGCGCACCTGGACCGTCTCGCTGCTGGACGCGGCGCTGCACAACTTCGACTACCACGAAGCCCAGGACGACGCCCACGAGCCCGACTCCACGTTTATCAGCCGCCCCTCCGACACCGGCCAGTTCGACACCCTGCCCGCCATTCGCCAGGTGCTGTCCATCACCGCGTTTATCCGCCTGTGCCGTGAACTGGACATCGGCGCCCGCTACGCCCGCTACCTGAACGAAGCGCTGGGTATGCACGAGCCGGTGGCCAGCGCCGTGCTGCAGCACAAGGTCAACCTCAGTCAAAAAGCCGCACTGCGCGCGGCGCTGCAACTGGCCAGCCTGCAAGGTGATATCCAGGACGATTGGCGCGAACAAATCGAAGCGCTGCTCGACGACGCCCCACCCGTCACGCTTGACCCGTCGCCCTTGCGCTGCCACGACCTGAGCATGCTGGAGGCGCCCCTCACCGGCCCGCTGCTATTCGCCCCCGACCTGTATGCCGCCCGCACCGTACAGCCGGTGGTGGTGTACCTGCCCGACGACCCCCAGCACCCGGTCAAGCAATACGCCTCGACACTGGCCTTTAAACAAGAGCTGGTGCGCCAGTTGCGCAACGACGACTACCAGCAGTTTTTCAGCCGCTTTGTCGACCATGCGCAACGCGGGCTGTTCTTTTCGCGCCTGAGCGACCGCCTGGCCACACTGACCTGGCACACCCCACAACCGGGCAGCGGCCTGGCGCCCTGGCGCGACGAGCCGGTCGAAGACCCGCAACTGCAACTGGCCTTCACGCCGATCACCGGCAACCCGTGGCAGCACCTCTACCAACGCACGCTCGACAAGCTGCTCAACGACGCCCGCACCCTCGCCGTCCCCACCGCCGACGCGGACAGCAAAGCGCGCTGGGCACTGTGGGATTCGTTCGTCGATGTGGCGTCCTCGATCCTCAACGTTGTGCTGCAAGTGGCCGCGCCCTTCATACCGGGGTTGGGCGAACTGATGATGGGGTACATGGCCTACCAACTGCTCGACGAGGTGTTCGAGGGCATCGTCGACTGGGCCGAAGGCGAAGGCCGCGAAGCCCTGGGCCATCTTTTGGGCGTGACGCAGTCGCTGGTGCAGCTGGGCGCGTTTGCCGCCGCGGGCAGCATTGGCGTGACGGAGCTGCGCAAGGCGTTGCCCACCGAGGTCATCGCCTTTATCGACCGGTTCAAGCCGGTAAAACTGGCCAACGGCACCACCCGCTACTGGAAACCCGACCTCAAGCCGTACCAGAAAACCTTCACCTTGCCGCCCGGCCTGCGCCCCAACGAGCAGGGCCTGCACCCGATTCGCGGCGAGTCGATCCTGCCCCTGGGCGACACGCTCTACGCCGTGGAAAAAGATACGGGCAGCGATCACTACCGGATCAAACACCCCACCCGCCCGCACGCCTACCAACCGCTGGTGCGCCACAACGGCACGGGCGCCTGGCACACCGAGCTGGAGCGCCCGCTGCAATGGGACCGCGCCACGCTGCTGCAACGCCTGGGGTACAAGGTGCACAGCCTCAGCGCCGCCGACCGCGAACTGGCACTGCACATCAGCGGTGTGCACGAAAACACCCTGCGCAAAATGCACGTCAACGGCGAAGCCGTGCCGCCGTTGCTCAGCGACGTCCTGGCACGCCTGGGCATCGACCGCGAACTGCAACAGCTGATCGAGCACCTGCGCAGCGACGACCCGGCGGTGTACCACGCCATCGATCCCCAGGACCAACTGCAATTGCTGACCGCCTACGGCTACTGGCCTGCCACCAAGACCCTGCAATTGCTCGATGAACAGGGTCATGTGAGCTGGACCTTTGGCGACCCGAACCAACCCACCGTGCGCATCCACGAAAACCAGTTGGACAACGGCGACTTTCTCAAGACGGTGCTGCGCACCCTGAGCCCCGAAGAGATCACCCGCCAGTTCGGCGAGCGCGCCAGCGACCCGCAACTGAGCCTGGAGGCCCGCGCGCGCAACCTGCGCAAAGCGCTGGCGGACATCGCCGAAAAAAACCGCGCCGCGCTGTTCGACTCGCGCTACGGCCCGTTGCAATTCAGCGGCCAGCCCCGCACCCATCAAGTGATGAAAACCACCCCGGGCCTGCCCGCCAGCATCGCCGGGCACCTGGTGGACCACGCCAGCGGCGCAGAGCTGGCCGAGCTGGACCAACGGCGCACCCCCGCACGCTTGAGCACGCTGGCGCAAACCGTGCTAGATGAGCTGCGCGTCAACCGTGCCTACGAAGGCCAGCACCTGAGTGCGATCCAGTCCCTGGATACCGACCGACTCGTGCTCAAGTCATTGCCGCGCCAACCGGGCTGGTCAGCGCAGATACGCCTCGATGCCCGGCACCTGAGCCCCGACGGCCAGGTGTGGTGCCGCGTCGGTGCGGATGACGCCAAGGTGCAGCGCAGCCTGGTGCGTACGCAAAACGGCCGCTATGTCGCCTATGACGGCAGCCGTGCGCTGTCCGGCGAAACCGACCTGTACAGCGCCATTGTGCAGGCATTGCCGGACGCCGAGCGTGAGGCCCTGCACATCGACATCCACCAGGGCCCGCAGTTGCGCAAGCGCGTGGCCCAGCGGCCGATGGAACGCGAGCCACTGCGCGCCCTGCTCGGGGGCGATCCGCCCACGCCCCACACCGTCGAAGCACTGCGCATGCTGGGCAACAACGGCGGCTACCCGCCGGCCGCCGCGCAGGTGGCGTCCTTGCCGGAACGGGCGCGGGCGCTGTTCCCGCAGTTCGACGATGGCGAAATCAACACCCTCGTCACTTACCTGCAAAGCCAACCGGGCGGTGCCGAGCAACGCATTACCCACCTGGAACAGGAATTTGCCCAGCTGCAAATCGACCTGCACGCCTGGCGAGGGGCGGTGCCCGCCACCCACCCCACGACCGGCCTGGAGCTGACGCCGCGCCAGCGCCTGTACGAGCTACAGAACCGTCGCCACCTGGCCCAGCAAATCCGCGAATGTTGGCAACGCGAAAGCAGCGTCGATGACTACTACGAAGACCCGGCGCGCGATGGCCTGATGCTGCGCCTGCAATATCCCATCGTTGGTGAGCTGCCGGCCTTGAGCTGCGATTTCAGTCACGTGACCTTGCTCAGCCTGTTGGGCAACGACGGCACCCGCGGCGTTACCGCCTTTGTGCAGCGCTTTCCCAACGTGCGGCACCTGGAAGTGCGTGATGCGCCGATCGGCGATTTGCCCACCGGCATTCAAACGCTGGCCAACCTGAACCACCTGAGCCTGGACAACTGCAGCATCACCCTCACGCCCGAGAGTCACGCCCGCCTGGCCTCGATGCAGGGGCTGCGCACCTTGAACCTGCACCAGAACCCGCTGGGGGTCACCCCCAGCGTTGAAGCGATGCACGATTTGACCGACCTGGACCTGTCCGAAACCGGCATCGAACGCCTGCCGCCCGGCTTGCTCAACCGCCCCGAGCTGGAAACCGCGTTCCTGGGCGACAACCGCATCCGCGAGCTGCCCGCTGCGATGTTCCAGTTATCGCCAGTCGCCAGCCAGCGCTTCGACCTGTCGGGCAACCCGCTCTCGCGGGCCACCCTTGAACAGGTCAAGGCCTACTTCCAGCGCCACGGCGTGCACTGGGAAGTGGACGCCCTGCCTATCGACCAGCAGGACACGCGCCGGTTGTTCCCCTTGATGAACAACAACGACATCAACACCTTTATCTTCAGCCTCCCGGGAGACATCGAAAGCGGAAAGATAGAGCTGGCGCGCCTGGCCGGTGAATTGCAGACCCTGCGCCAGGAACTGACTCAATGGAGCCAGGACGCCTCGATCGAGCCGCTGGAAAGCGCGCGACGCAAAGCCCTGCACCAGTTATTGGAGCGAAGCTGGCGCCGCGAAACCCAGCAGACCACGCCGTTCGTTCATGTGTTGAACATTGCCCGCCCGCTGATGGGTGAGCTCCCCACACTCAGTGCACGCTTCAACCACATCGGCTACCTGGTACTGGAAGGTCATGGCGGGCCCTTGCAGCCCGGCCCCTTCATCGAAAGCTTCCCGGCACTGACCATCCTCAACATGCAGAACGTTCAATTGGGCGACATTCCCACCTCGATCCTCGAGCTGCCTGCGCTGACACACTTGAGCCTGTCGCGCTGCAGCATCACCCTGAGCGCACGCAGCCAGGCGGCCCTGTCCGGCATGCACCGCCTGCAATACCTGAACCTGGACCATTCCCCCCTCGAACGCGCGCCGGATTTTCGGCAGATGCCCGCGATGAGCTACGTGTCCCTGCAAGACACCGGCCTGCGCCAAGTGCCCGAAGGGTTGCTGACGCAACAGCGGTCGATGACCGTGAACCTTGCCTACAACGCGATCCAGACCTTGCCCGAGGCCAGCTTTACCCTGCCGGCACGCGTGACCCATGACTTTTTTGTCTCGCACAACCCGCTGTCGATGGCCACCCTGGAGCAGATCAAAACCTACTGCCAGCTCACCGGCGAGTTCTTCAACGCCGACCCGCCCGCGGGCCTGCGTGAGCGCGCTCAGCACCTGTACCCCAGCCTGCTGGAGGTGGAAGCCGACCAGTTTATCTTCAAGCTGCCCGGCACCATGGCCGACATCGATCCGCACCTCACCCGCCTGGAGGCCGAATACGAACAGCTCGGCACCGACCTGGAGCAGTGGGTGCTGGACGTGCCCGAGCGCCATCCGGTGCTGGATATCCCGCTGGACGACTCCACCCGCGCCGAGGAGCAATTGCAGCGGCGCAACGTCAGGACCCTGCTGGAGCAGGCCTGGCGCCGCGAAAGCCCGGAGGACGAGGAAAACCTGGAGGACGAACTGACCCACAGCGTGCACCTGGATACCCCGGTGATGGGTGACCTGCCAGCACTGAGCGTGCACTTTGCGCATGTCTCGCGGCTGGAACTGACCGGCAACGGCACCACCACCGGGCTCGACGGCACGCTGCGCGGGTTTCCCAACCTGCAAAGCCTGAGCGTTACCCGTTGCTCGTTGCAGAGCCTGCCCGGGTCTTTGTTCAACATGCCGAAGTTGGTCAGCCTGGAATTGTCCCACTGCGCCCTGCGGTTGAGCAGCGAGTCGGCACTGGCCGTGGCCGACCTGCAAAGCCTTGAGTTTCTGGACCTGAGCAACAACCCGCTGACCCATGCCCCGGATGTACGCCCCTTGAACCAACTGGTGGCGCTGCACCTGCGCAGCGCCCAGCTCAGCGAAGTGCCGACGGGGGTGTTTCGGCTCGGCGAAATGCAGACCCTGGACCTGAGCGACAACCAGATCCGCGAGATCCCGGCCGACATCCTCGAAATGATCCCGACCTTTCACGATGACTCGGACTTGAGCGACAACCCGCTGTCGGCGCAAAGCCTGGGTTACCTGCGCACGTACTACCAACGCACGGGCACTGACTTTCAGGTGCCCGAGGCGATTTGGGACGAGCATGGCCACCCGCTGGAAACGCCGCTGCAAAGACCCCAGGAAGAATGACGCGGCTCAACCGCGCTCGGCGGGCACCGAGGACAGCTCGAACGGGCTGCTGCTGCGGCGCTGGTTGCGGTCTTCACGCGGGGTGGCGCCAAAGAAGTTGCGGTAGGCGCTGGAGAAATGCGGCCCCGAAGAGAAGCCGCACGACAGGCCGATCTGGATGATCGACTTGCTGGTTTGCATGAGCATCTGCCGGGCCTTGTTCAGGCGCAGCTCCAGGTAGTACTGGCTGGGAACGCGGTTGAGGTATTGCTTGAAGATGCGTTCCAGTTGGCGCCGGGACACGCACACGTGCTGGGCGATTTCGTCGGTGGTCAACGGCTCTTCGATGTTGGCCTCCATCAGCAACACCGCCTGGGTCAGCTTGGGATGGCTGGAACCCAGGCGGTTCTGCAACGGAATACGCTGGCGCTCGCCGCCTTCGCGGATGCGCTCCACCACCAGTTCTTCGGACACCGCCCCGGCCAACTCCGCGCCGTGGTCACGGGCCAGCACCGCCAGCAGCAGGTCGAGCACCGACATGCCGCCGCAGGCGGTGAGGCGGTCGCGGTCCCAGTCGAACAGGTGGCTGGTGGCGATGACCTTGGGGAAGCGCTCGGCAAAATCGTCCTGCCAGCGCCAGTGCACGGCGGCGCGGTAGCCGTCGAGCAACCCCAGTTGCGCCAGCGGGTAGACCCCGGCCGACAACCCACCAATGACGCACCCGGCGCGCACCAGTTGCTTGAGCGCAGTGCCCAGCTGCGCCGCCACCACGGTTGGCGGTTCGTCAGCCAGCAGGAACAGTTTCTGGAAGCCCTCGAGCTTGCCGGCCCACGGCTCACCCGGCAATTGCCAGGCGCCTTCGGTGGAAGGTTCTGCCAGCAGAAACGACAATTCGTACGCCACTTCCGGATGCACCCGCTGGGCAACGCGCAAGGCCTCCTCAGCCAGCGCAAGCGTCAGTGCTTTGGTGCTGGGCCAGATCAGGAAACCTATTCGATGGGCGGTCATGGAGTGCTATCCAAAGCGAAAAACGGTGGTAAAGACGTGGGCCAATGCTAGCCCGTAAATAAACACAGCGCTTGAAACGATGAAACCCGACCGCGACACACCCGCTTGCGGGGTGAACGGGCTTGCCCGCGCGGGGCGACGAAACCCCTCCCCCCCCACCTGCCAGCCCTTAACGTAAAACGGGTTATTTCAGGCTGCCCGACAGGAACTGCTGCAAACGCTCGGACTGCGGGTTCACCAGCACGTCACGCGGGTTGCCGCGCTCTTCGACGAGGCCTTTGTGCAGGAACACCAACTGGTTGGACACTTCGCGGGCAAAGCCCATTTCGTGGGTCACCACCACCATGGTGCGGCCTTCCTGGGCCAGGTCCTGCATCACTTTAAGCACTTCGCCCACCAGCTCCGGGTCCAGGGCAGAGGTGGGCTCGTCGAACAGCATCACCTCAGGTTCCATCGCCAGGGCCCGGGCAATGGCCACCCGCTGCTGCTCGCCGCCGGACATGTGGCCGGGGAACGCGTCCTTGCGATGGGCCACGCCCACCTTGGCCAGGTAATGCTCGGCCTTGTCACGGGCCTCGGCCTTGGACACACCCAGCACGTGCACCGGCGCTTCCATCACGTTTTCCAGCGCGGTCATGTGGGACCACAGGTTGAAATGCTGGAACACCATCGACAGGCGCGAACGCATGCGCTGCAGCTGTTTAGGGTCGGCGGCCTTCATGGCGCCGTCCTTGGTGGCCACCAGTTTCAGCTCTTCGTTGTTGAGCAGGATCTTGCCCGCGTGCGGTTGCTCCAGCAGGTTGATGCAGCGCAAAAAGGTACTTTTGCCCGAACCGCTGGAGCCGATGATGCTGATCACATCACCGGCGGCGGCGGCCAGGGAAACCCCTTTGAGCACTTCATGACTGCCATAGCGTTTATGCAGGTCTTGGACTTCAAGTTTGTACATGCGGTCGGTTCTCACAAAAACAGGTGGTCAGTCGTTGAGCAAGCGCCCGTGTCGCAGCGCGTCGCGCCCCGCCACCTTGGCCAGCCAGAAACCCGCTTGGGCATAACGCAGCCGTTCAACGGCAAACAGCACCCCGGACGTGCCCGCGCTCACGATGCTCACACGGTCGGTCAGAGGGTCAATCACTTCAAACAGCGGCTCCCCCGCCACTACCACGTCACCGGCTTTACGCAGGTAACTGATGACCCCGGCGTGGGGCGCAAAGAGCAATTCGGTGCCTTCAAACGGCAGCCCTTCGCAAGGCTCGAAGGCCGGTGCGGGCCATTCGCCACGGATCAGGCCTTGTTCGGCGAGAAACGCCAGGATGCCTTCGGCGTGGAAGATCGCCTGGTCGCGGCCCGTATCGGCCTGGCCGCCCAACTCAAGGGTAGTGGCCAGGCAGGCCAGCGGGACCTGCGCCTCGGGAAACGCCCGGGACAGGCGCAGCCACGGCAACGAGCAGGCCTCATCGAACGAACTGCCGCCGGAGTCTTCGGCCAGCAGCCCGACTTTCACGTTCAAGTGCGCCGACAGCGAGCGCCACTGCGGCCAGTGCTGGGGCAGCGCGTACATGTGCAGCGCGGCGTCGGCGTCGCAATGCAGGTCGAGCACCACGTCGGCGTCGCAGGCGTGGCTCAGCAGCAAGCGCTGCATGCCTTGCAACTGACTGGCGGCGGGCGGCAGCGCGTCCAGCACCTGGCGCATGGCCTGGCGGATCAGGCGCACATTGGCGTGGGGGTCATCCCCCAGTTTGCCGTTGAGCAACGCGGTAACCGGCGCGCTCAACTCGACGAAATCACGGTTGAAATTCTTGCCGCTGCCCACCTCGAAACGGCCCTGGTGCGCACCTTGCAGCAATTGGCCAAGGCCCATCGGGTTGGCCACCGGCACCAGTTCGATCACCCCGTTGAGGGCGCCTTGGCGTTCAAGTTCGGTGAGGCGTTTTTTCAGCTCCCACGCCGCGCGCATGCCCGGCAATTCGTCGGCGTGCAGGCTGGCCTGGATATACGCCTTGCGCTCGCCGCTGCCGAAACGGAACACGCTCAACTGGCGCTCGCACCCCAGGTGGCCCCAGGGCAATGAATGATCGATACGTTCCATATCAGTGCTTCCGGGGTGCCAGGTAGCTCAGCCAGCGGCGCTCGGCCAACTTGAACAGGCGCACCAGGATAAAGGTGAGGCACAGGTAGAACACGCCGGCGGTGATGTAGGCCTCGAACGGCAGGTAATACTGGGCATTTACGGTACGCGCGGCGCCGGTGATGTCGATCAGGGTGACGATGGACGCCAGGCTCGTGGTCTGCAACATCATGATCACTTCGTTGCTGTACTGCGGCAGCGCCCGGCGCAGGGCCGACGGCAGCAGGATGCGGCGGTACAGTTTGGCGCGCGACATGCCCATCGACTTGGCGGCTTCGATCTCGCCGTTGGGCGTGGCCTTGAGGCTGCCCGCGATGATTTCAGCGGTGTAGGCGCTGGTGTTGACGGCAAAGGCCAGGCACGCACAGAACGTGGCGCTGGACAGCAACGGCCACAGGAAACTCTCGCGCACCGCTTCAAACTGGGCCAGGCCGTAGTAGATCAAAAACAGCTGCACCAGCATCGGCGTGCCGCGGATCACGTAGGTGTAGAGCCAGGCGACGCCGTTGACCAGCGGCTGCTTGGACACGCGCATCAAGCCCAGGGGCAAGGCGGCGAGCAGGCCGAAGAACAGCGAGATCAGCAGCAACTTGAGGGTGGTGAGCAAGCCGCCAAGGTACAGCGGCATCGCCCCCCAAACGACGGTGTAGTCGAAGATCATAGGTCAGCCGCCCTTACGCCTACCGAGTAGCGCTTCTCGAGGTAACGCAAGGCCAGCAACGACACGCTGGTGATCACCAGGTACATCGCCGCCACTGCGAGGAAGAAGGTAAAAGGCTCGCGGGTGGCGTCTGCCGCCTGCTTGGCCTTGAACATCATGTCTTGCAGGCCCACCACCGAGATCAGCGCGGTGGCCTTGGTGAGCACCAGCCAGTTGTTAGTGAAGCCGGGGATGGCCAGGCGGATCATCTGCGGCACCATCACGCGGAAAAACACCTGGAACGGGCTCATGCCATAGGCCATGCCCGCTTCGGCCTGCCCTTTGGGGATGGCCATGAAGGCGCCCCGGAATGTTTCCGAGAGGTAGGCGCCAAAGATGAAACCCAGGGTGCCGATACCGGCGGCCAGGGGGTTCAGGTCGATATAGTCGTCGTAGCCCACAAGCGGCGCGACGCGGTTGAGCAGGTCCTGGCCGCCGTAGAAGATCAGAAGGATCAGCACCAGGTCGGGGATCCCGCGGATCACCGTGGAGTACAAGTCGCCCAGCCAGGCCAGCCAGCGCACCGGCGACAGGCGTAACGCCACCCCGATCAGACCCAGAACAATGGCCAGGGCCATGGACGACAAGGCGAGCTGAAGCGTCAACCAAGCGCCATCGAGGATGACGGCCCCATAGCCTTTCAACATGATTCAGGTCCTCGCAAAGGGGATGAAAAAATGGCGCAAACTTCAGAGCTCTCTGGTGCTTGCGCCATTCTTGACAGACAACTGCGACGGTTTACTTGGCTTCTGGGCCGTAGATGTCGAAGTCGAAGTACTTTTTCTCGATTTCTTTGTATTTGCCGTTGGCACGGATCGCGGCGATTGCGGCGTTGATCTTGTCCAGTTCAGCCTTGTCGCCTTTGCGCACGGCAATGCCGATGCCGTCGCCAAAGTATTTGGCGTCGGTGAAGGCCGGGCCGACGAACGCGTAGCCTTTACCCGAATCGGTGTTCAGGAAACCGTCCTGCAGCAAGGTGGCGTCTGCCACGGTGCCGTCGAGGCGACCGGCTTCCACGTCCAGGTAGATCTCGTTCTGGGTGCTGTAAGGCACGATGGTCGCGCCTTTGGGGGCCAGGACTTCCTTGGCGAAACGGTCGTGGATCGAGCCGCGCTGCACACCGATTTTCTTGCCCTTGAGTTCGTCCAGGCTGTCGCTCAGGGCGGTGCCTTCCTTCATCACCAGGCGCGCTGGGGTGAGGTAGTAGCGGTTGGTGAAGTCCACGGACTTCTTGCGATCGTCGGTGATGGACATGGACGACAGGATCGCGTCGATCTTGCGCACTTTGAGGGCCGGGATCAGGCCGTCGAACTCTTGCTCGACCCACACGCACTTGACCTTCATCTCTGCGCACAGGGCGTTGCCGATGTCGTAGTCAAAACCCACGATGCTGCCATCCGGCGCCTTGGAGGCAAACGGAGGGTAGGCTGCTTCGATACCAATTTTGAGCGGCTTCTCGTCAGCGAAAGCCTGCATGGACAGCACGGACAGCGCCAGGGCGCCCAACAGTACGAGTTTCTTCATCTTGGGACTCCATCGGTATGGGGCAAAAACAGCAGTATGAGCCGAGGCCCAACATGCGATTGAGTAAAACCAATAGGGGTGCTGCGTCCTACACCGGTTAAACATCGGCAGCAGCAACGAGCGAGTGATCGGCATTCTAACGACAGGCTGGAAGCCGATATTTCCTCAATGCGACAACAATTTACAGAAGCACCGAGAAAGCGGTTCTAGCACATTGACAGCCTCTGAAATTTATGCAGAGGAAAAAGACATTAAACCTGTAGATATTGCAAATAGCGGGCCTATTATTCGCAAACCCTTATGACACGGCAAGTGTGGCGTAGGATCTTATTTCTAAAGGTGTCTGATGCGGGGGTTTCCGGGGCAAGACGTAGCACTTTGCCTCATGTCAGGGCACAGGGTTACACATTTGAGCTAAGGGTAACATTCAGAAATACCCTACAAGAGAAACCGATATTTATTTGGGTGTGAGTAAGGCGGTCTGTCAGAACGAACACCGCAACAGCGCGCCCTCCCTGCTCCGGTACAAAAAAGCCCCGCACAACTTGCGTCGGGCGGGGCTTGTTGCCATCAAGCCGCTTTACGCGACGTTCATGGTCTTGTGGGTATCAATCAAATGTTGCACGACGCCCGGGTCGGCCAGGGTGGAGATGTCCCCCAGCCCGTCGTACTCGGCGGTGGCAATCTTGCGCAAGATCCGCCGCATGATTTTCCCCGAGCGGGTCTTGGGCAGGCCCGGCGCCCACTGGATCACGTCTGGCGAAGCGATCGGGCCAATCTCTTTACGCACCCAGTTTTTCAGCTCCAGGCGCAGCGCTTCGTCGGCCACTTCGCCATTTTTCAGGGTCACGTACACATAGATGCCCTGGCCCTTGATGTCGTGCGGCACGCCCACCACCGCCGCTTCTGCGACTTTAGGGTGCGCAACCATCGCGCTTTCGATCTCGGCCGTGCCCATGCGGTGGCCAGACACGTTGAGCACGTCGTCCACGCGGCCGGTGATCCAGTAGTAACCGTCCTCGTCGCGACGCGCACCGTCGCCGGTGAAGTACATGCCACGAAAGGTCTTGAAGTAGGTGTCGACAAACCGGTCATGGTCGCCAAACAGGGTGCGGGCCTGGCCCGGCCATGAATCAAGAATCACCAGATTGCCCTCGGCCACGCCTTCGACCAGGTTGCCCAGGTTGTCCACCAGCGCTGGCACCACGCCAAAGAACGGCCGGGCAGCCGAGCCTGGCTTGAGCCCGTGGGCGCCGGGCAGTGGGGTCATCATGGCGCCGCCGGTTTCGGTCTGCCACCAGGTGTCCACGATCGGGCAGCGGGATTGGCCGACGTTCTTGTAGTACCAGTCCCACGCTTCAGGGTTAATCGGCTCACCCACCGAACCGAGCAAGCGCAGGCTGCTGCCGTCGGCGCCTTCGCTCGCCGCCGTACCGGACGCCATCATTGCGCGGATCGCGGTCGGGGCGGTGTAGAGGATGTTGACCTTGTGCTTGTCGACGATCTTGGCTACCCGGGTGATGTCCGGGTAGTTGGGCACGCCTTCGAACAACAGCGTGGTCGCGCCATTGGCCAGCGGGCCGTACACGATGTAGGTGTGGCCGGTCACCCAGCCGACGTCGGCGGTGCACCAGTAGATTTCGCCCGGGCGGTAGTCGAACACGCGCTCGTGGGTGAGGCCTGCGTACAGCAAGTAGCCGCCGGTGGTGTGTTGCACGCCCTTTGGCTTGCCGGTGGAGCCGGAGGTATAAAGGATGAACAGCGCTTCTTCGGCGCCCATCTCTTTGGGGGCACACACGGTGCCGGCCACTTTCATCAGGTCTTCGTACCAGATGTCGCGATGCTGGTTCCACTTGATCGCGCCATGGGTGCGCTTGCACACGATGACTTTTTGGATGCTGCTGGTTTCCGGGTTGGTCAGCGCGTCGTCGACGTTGGCCTTGAGCGGAATCTTCTTACCGGCACGAATGCCTTCGTCGGCGGTAATCACCACCTTTGACTTACAGTCGATGATCCGACCAGCCAGGGCCTCCGGCGAAAAACCGCCGAACACCACCGAGTGAATCGCACCAATGCGGGTACAGGCCAGCATGGCCACCACCGCTTCGGGGATCATCGGCATATAGATCGTCACCACGTCGCCGCGATGCACGTCCTGGCCGCGCAGGGCATTGGCGAACTTGCAGACTTCTTCATGCAGCTCGCGGTAGGTGATGGTGCGGCTTTCGGACGGGTCGTCGCCTTCCCAGATAATCGCGGCCTGGTCGCCACGCTCAGCCAGATGACGGTCCAGACAGTTGTAGGAAACGTTGAGGGTGCCGTCTGCGAACCACTTGATGTCCACGTGGTGATCGTCGAAAGAGGTCTGCTTCACCGTGGTGAAAGGCTTGATCCAGTCGAGGCGCTTGGCTTGCTCGCGCCAGAAACCATCGGGGTTGACCACCGACTGCTGGTACATGGCCTTGTAGGTTGCCTCGTCGGTCAGCGTGTTGGCTGCTACTTCGGGGCGAACGGGGTACAGGGAAGCCGCACTCATCTTTCTTACCTCGGTGACATAGTTGTTTTTGTATGGCCCCGTTGTAGCCGGGGCGGTTCCATAGAACCATTCGACGATGGTAGTAACAAGCCCCCGCACAATGCCGCCGCACAGCGGTTCAGGGCCCTGGCCCGCGGCTTGCGGTGGGCGCTGACTTTTCTGAAAAAAACGTTACCCAAGGATTGTTACGAAAACGGCCAATAGTGTTTATCAAAAGCACGGGTATATGAATATATCGCCCACGCCTAAAATCAACACCGCCAGCAAGGCACTGAGATTAACAACGCAACCGCCCCCACAAAGGCAACGTTACTCCGAACTTTCCCAACCGAAGTTACACACGCGGCCTCACAAGGGCCCCGTGACCCCTTTCGACTGCCAAAAGGTAAATCGTCAAATGAAAGCGTTAGCCGTTATTGCCCTGAGTAGTGTGTTTGCGACCGCCGCCATGGCCGATGAGGCCAGCACCGAGGTAGCCAACAGCAAGCCTGTCGTGGCAGAGGAATACACTTACGGCGCCACGCTGGACGTGGCCAAAGTGCTGTCCATGAGCAATGTTCCTGACGTGTGCGAAGTGGTGCCGGTACAAATGGAATATGAAGACTCACAAGGCCAGCGGCATATTCTCAAGTATCAAGTAATGGGCAATGGTTGCTCTAACGGGTAATAAAAGTATTGAACGAGCACTGACACGGATGTTATTTGCCGCAAGCCCTCGTTCTTGCGGCGGGGCCCGGTGGGCTTTTGTGCGATGGCGGCTCGGGCTAATCCACAGCCTGTTCAATGCCCCCAGTCTGCGTAAGACCCCCCCTCTATAACCTGATGTTTACCGCTCCTGAAAATCGAGACGGTGCGCACGTTTTTGACGCTTGTCGATGCCGGACATGGGCATGGCGCAGCGCACACCCGCACATGCCGGGTTACCGACGGGCGGAAATATCGCTGGGCCGTCAAAAAATCCTGATGCAGCAAAGCCTTATAAACCCGCACTCTGGCTGTAAATGCCGCCCTTTTGGCCGCGCCTTCCCATCATCCTCGCCCACACACACCCGTTTTTTTGCCTATAATGCGCGGGCAAATCGGGCCTGCAATATCTCTTTACAGAGACTGAGCGCCAGACCTGAGGCCCCGCAGGAGCAAGCCACCACCGCTCCGCCCTTCAAGCCTCACGCAGCGCCCCGAAACCACATTCCGTTTAATGCCTGCGTCAGCTGTTGCAACAAACGATTCCTTAAGATCCACCGCGGCCTCTGGGCCGTGTGAACACCCAACCATCCGGTTTCACACGGGCACCTTTGAGCCCTCACGCAGGAGACGACACGTCATGCTGAGCTGGGACGAATTCGACAAAGAAGATGAAGGCGAAGTAGCCACCAAAGGCACCCCTGGCGCTACCGCCGCTGAAGTCACCATGGACCGCCTCGACGGCGCCGGCGCTGCCGCAGCCATCGAAGCCCGCGCCGTCACCGCCAGTGACTCCGCCGCCATCATCCGCGCCA